>JAAYLF010000026.1 GCA_012522035.1 Clostridiaceae bacterium | reverse complement strand
GGTAGAAAGAGTCCTTGTACTGAAAGAATTGCTTGGGCTTTTTGAGGACCCCTTTGTGGATGAAGAAGGAGAAAAGTGTTTCTTTTCACCAGAGCACAGAGCCGCTGCAAGAGACAGTGCAAGACGCTCTATGGTTCTTTTAAAGAATGAGGCCAAGGTCCTTCCAATTGAGAAGGGTACAAAAATTGCGTTAATCGGACCTCTTTGTGACAACAAGGTCGATGTACTGGGTTCCTGGGCAGGTAAGTGCGAGCCTGACAAGACTATTACCGTACTCGAAGGAATTGTCGATGCGTATGGATGTGGGAATGTCCTCCATACAAAAGGCTGTGATATCGACAGCGATGACAAATCAGGATTTGAAGAGGCTTTAAATATTGCAAAACAGGCAGATGTGGTGGTCCTTGCTGTTGGAGAATCCAGGGACATGTCGGGTGAAGCAAGCTGCAGATCCGACTTGAGGCTTCCAGGTGTGCAGGAAGATCTAATATTAAAAATTGCTGAAACAGGAAAACCTACATGTGCAATTGTTTTTGCAGGAAGGCCAATAGTAATGGAAAGATGGAAGGATTCTGTAAAGTCCATACTCTTTGCGGGGCAGACTGGTACTGAAACCGGTAATGCAGTAGCCGACATTTTAACCGGTGTGTACAATCCCTCTGGAAGACTGACCTGCACGTTTCCCCATAGTGTTGGACAAATACCTCTGTATTACAACTCCTTGAATACAGGTCGACCAGCTCTTGGAAAAACACGTTTTGAAGCAAAGTACATGGATGCTCCTGTTGAGCCTGCGTTTTGTTTTGGCTATGGGTTAAGCTATACTGAGTTTGAATACTTAAATCTTCAGATGTCCAAAAAGGAGATAAACAAGGATGAATTTCTGGACATTAGTGTTGATGTTGCGAATTTGGGAGAATATGACGGAGAAGAAGTTGTTCAGCTTTATGTCAGGGATGTAATTGGAACCAGTGCAAGACCCATGAAAGAACTCAAAGGTTTTAAAAAGGTTTTTGTCAAGAAAGGTGAAACAGAAAGGGTGTCGTTCCGGCTTCATGCATCGAGTCTGGCTTTTCACAACTTTGAAATGAAACAAGTGGTTGAAAATGGTGAGTTCATACTAATGATAGGAAAGAACTCTAAAGATATTGTGCTGGAAGATAAATTTTATGTGAAGGAGAAGGGATAATATGAGAAGATTTTTATCACTATTGCTGGTGTTTGTTTGTGTTGCCATGTTGTCAACACCTTTTGCATCCAACGCAAAAACCAATGCTGTCAAGATCCTGTCCTATTCAGAGGACTTTGATGGAATTGACAATGTGGAAGGCTTGAAAGAATACTGGAATCTGATTGATCCTCTGAATGGCAATGTACATCAGTTGGTTGATATTGAGGGAAGCAAGGTTCTTCACATGTCCAAATTCAGCGGGCTTATGTGGAAGGAAGCTTTGGGAAGGTATGAGTTTTCCGCAGATATGAAGATTGATCCTGCCAACGACAAGTCAACCCACGGTACCGGCTCAGCTCTGCTTGTTAGGGTAAACCGTGAGAATATGGCAGGAAAGCCGGTATATGAGTCGTATCCTGAAGAAGGAAGACAGCTTGGAACATCAGGTATTGTAATTTATCTGTGGCAGAACAATATAAATATTACTGTGAGAACGTTCGATGAGGAAACCAATACAGTAGGTCCCGTTGTCAACTTTGGAAACATGCGTCTTCCCGATGGAAAGGATGCAAGGAATGACTTTGTTAATGTAAAGGTAGCGGATGATGGAAAGGGAGTTATAAAGATTTATCTTGATGATATTCTTTATGTTACATTTACTTTGTCTGAGGCAAAAGAGCTGAGCGACGGTACAAGAACAGCAGTGTTTTACACAAAACTGAAAGCTGAGTTTTCTCCTGACATCAACTTCTGGGACAACAAGAACGTAACGGAAGTAAACAATGCCTTTGTATCCGCATCAAATGGCACCATCTCATATGCTACAAGGAATTTTGGCAGTTATGTCGGACACTATGTGGACAACATCAAAATGGACATATATATGGATTTTGAAGGCGATACGGATGCGGATCCGGTAACATGGGTGGATTTTACAAAGGCTGAAAATGTTAAATTGAAATATATTGAAGGAAAAGACATGGAAGCTACTGACGGTGGTGCAAAGATAAATGCTGAAAAAGGCACATTTTTGTATCTGCGTTTCCCTGATGAGATTGTTACTGATGCAGCTAATGATTATTATCTGGTTATCAAATACAAATACGGTGATAATACCACTACTGAAAAATTCTTTGGCGGCATCATCCTTACTTCCGCTGCTGAAAGAGAAGATTATGCTTCAATAAATTCCGGAGGTATGCGCTATCTGCAAGCTTTGGGTCAAACTGTCAATCATACGAACATAGTGGCAGGAGACGATGGCTACTATTATCTTCTGGTACGCATTTCATACAATAAGGACAAACTTGGCACGCTTCCTGAAGACCATGCCAAGGTGAAGTATGTGAGAATAGAGCTTAATGATGAGGCGGACAAGATAGATGAACTTGTAATAGGTGGAGCTGCCATATACAAGGATGAGTATGGTTTTGCAGACAACTACCAGCTGGCGCCATTTGTACCGCATGCGGTTCCTGCAGACAATACTGATGAGGAAACACCAAATCCGCCAACAGGCGATGCCGGTTTATTAATCACAGCACTGCTTTTGTCCTCAGTGGTGTTGTTAAAGAAAAGGTTTTTGGCAGTTGAATAGTATCAGGAAAAATAAGTGGCTTGTTTAACAGGCCGCTTTTTTTATGCTGACAAACCGGTAAAAACATATGATATAATTAATCAGGTTTTCAAGGCGGGTGAGGTTATGTATATAACTCTTGACAACATGGTTAAAAGATACAAGGTACATAAAAGGTTGAATGCTTTTTGTGCATGTTCCCAGGAGGAATTCCATGCCTGGAGGGACGAAACCCGAAAGGTATTAAAAAATCTTTTGGGCATGGACAAAATAAAGGGTTGCGAAATTGAAGTAAAGGAAGTTTTGCGGGAGAAGGTGGATGGTTTTTACAGGGACAAACTGATTCTTAAAACGGAAGAGGATGTCTGGATGCCTTTTTATGTATTGATTCCTGAAGACTATAAGGAGGGAGAGAACAGACCCTGCGTTATTGCATGCCACGGTCATGGCAGTGGTGGAAAGCTGGCTACTTCCGGCAGGGATGATATTAAGGCAATAAAGAATACGATTAAACTCCACAACTATGATTACGGAGTCAAGTTCGTTAAAAGAGGCTATATCGTATTTTGTCCCGATGCAAGAGGTTTTGGTGAGAGAAGAGAATATTTGTATCCAGGAGACAATCCTGACGAGATACTGGCAAGCACTTGCGCGCCTCTGAATCACCAGGCAATCTCGTTGGGCTTGTCGTTAAAGGGTCTTTGGATATGGGCCTTGATGAGGCTGATTGATTACATATACACAAGAGCTGATTGTGACAGCGCAAAACTTGGCTGCTGTGGTCTGTCGGGAGGAGGGCTTCAGACTATCTGGCTTGCAGCCCTGGACGACAGGGTTAAGTGCAGTGCGGTTAGCGGTTATTTCTATGGGTATTTGGACAGTCTTTTGAAAATGCCTCAAAACTGCTCCTGCAACTTCGTACCAAATCTTTGGAATCATATTGACATGGGTGATTTGGAAGCACTGGTTTGTCCAAGACCGCTCCTTATCGAGTCCGGTACAAGAGATCCTCTTAATGGAGAAAGAGGTATTGTGAATGTCACAGAGCAGGTTGAAATAACCAGAAAGGCTTATGAACTTTTTGATAGAACGGATTATCTTGTTCATTTTGTTTTTGAAGGAGAATATATATGGAATGGTCAGGGGACCTATGCTTTTATGGACAGACATTTAAAGGATATGGGGGGATAAGAATGACAAGAAAGATAATAACCGTGATTGGTGGAGGCAGTGTGACATGGATGCCTGGGTTGATGAGGGATGTGTATCTTCTCGATGAGATTGAAGGCGGCGAGATACGTCTTGTGGATCCTGACAAGACCAATGTGGAAGCTGTTGCGCAAATGCTCCACAAGTTCAATGAGATAAGAGTGAAGGATTATGCAATATCGGTTGTAGATGATAGAAAGGCGGCTTTAAAAGATGCCGATTTTGTACTCACAACCTTCAGTCCCGGTTCCATGGACGCCTTTTACAACGATCTTGAGATACCTGTAAAATATGGAATAAGGCTGCCTGTTTCGATGACAGTAGGAATACCCGGCATATCAGCTGCCATCCGTACAGTTCCTGTGGCGTATGAAATAGTTAAGGAGATGGAGGAAGTATGTCCTGGGGCCTGGCTGTTGAATGTTACAAATCCAATGAGCTGTGTAACCCGTGCAATGAATCTGGCTGCTGAAAAGATCAAGGTTATTGGAATGTGTCATGAGTTTCATGCCTTTGGCGCATACGCAGGCCCCATACTTGGTTTAAACAGACCTCAAGGCATGGATGTTCTGACTTACCTGTACAAATGGCTGCCTGAGCAAGGTCTGGATTATACGGTTGCTGGAATAAATCATTTTGTATGGCTGATAAAAGCTGTATTGAATGGGGAGGATGTAATACCCAGAATTCGTGAATTCTGTGAAAAGAACCTGGATTTTGATACGGAGGATCCGGTGCTCAAGACAATTGGTCTTGCAAAGATGGCGCTTTGCAAACAATTTGGCTACATGCCTCTTGCAGGAGACAGGCATCTTGTTGAGTTTTATCCAAGTCTTTGCAATATTCGTAATGGGTTTGGCATGAAGTTCAATGTGGTAAAGACTACGGTGGATGTACGCAGGCATGCAAAGGAATATGGACTTAGACATATTAGGAATATTGCAAATGGTACTGCACAGGTCACCTGGACCAGAACAGGTGAAGAAATGACAGAGATAATGAGGGCAATTGTAACGGGGTGTGAAGTTATGGCAATAGTGAACATGCCGAACAAAGGGCAGATATCGAATATGCAGAAGGATGTGGTGGTTGAGACTCTAGCCTGTGTGTCAAAGGATGGAGCAAGGCCAAAGATGTCCGGTGAGCTGCCTGGAGCTGTTGGGTCTTTATGCAGGCTTCATGCGGACATTCATGAAATGACTGTCAAGGCAGCACTTACAGGCGACAGAAAGCTTCTTGTTGAGGCGATGAGTCTTGATCCTTCAAGCGGCAGTGCATGTTTTGCTGAAATACCAAAGCTGTGTGATGAATTGTTAAGGGCAAACAAAAAATGGCTGCCAAGGTTTTTTGTATAAAAGGGGGCTTGCACATGGGCATACCTTACGATATTACATTTCATCCCAAATGGTGGCACAAGAATGCAGGAGTATCGTTTGACAAGGAGTTTTTCTTTGATAATGATTACAGAATGGAAGCAGACATAAGGATGAGAAGGGTTCTATATGAGAAATTTGGTGACTTTGGCATGGGAGAAAAGAATCCAAAGTCTCGTCCAATTCTTGGTTCTGATTTGATTGCTTCAGGTTTTTTGTACTCCGAGATACTTGGATGTAAAGTAAGGTATTCAAAGGACAACCCGCCTGAAGTAATTTGTGCATTCTTGAGTGATGAAGAAGTCAAAAACCTTGATTATATAGACATAGAGAAGAACCCTTTATGGCAGCAAGTTGAAAAGTCAATAGTAGAACTGTTGGAAAAGTATGGGTATGTGGAACCTTGCATAAATCTTATGGGAATACAGAATATTGCTCTTGATCTAAGAGGTCAGTAACTTTACATAGACTACTATGAAAATCCGGAACTTGCCCGCAAGCTGCTTGACGTATGCACGCACCTCTCAATAGATATTGGAAAGAGGCTGTATGAGGTGTCTGATACCGTTTCTGCAGGAGTTACGGGTATTCTAAGGAAGACTATTCCAGGTATTTATCTTACCTCAAACTGCAGCGTGGATATGGTTTCGCTTGAGATTTACAAAGAGTTTCTTCTGCCATGTGACAAGGCTTTGGCTGAAGCGTTTCCTGAGTTTGGAATACATCACTGTGGCAAATCCATGGAGCATGTGGTGGAAGGGTATAGAGAGGTGCAAAATCTCAAGTTTACCGAAGTGGGTGCTTTTTCTGATGTTAAAAAGGTGAGGGAAGTTCTGCCTGATGTTTTTCTGAATCTTAGGTACAGTCCGGTCAGACTCAAGAATGCTACCTTTGAAGAACTGAAGAATGATGTAGTGAAAATGGCAAGGGATGGCTATGTTGAAGGACTTGTGTCCATATCCTGTGTAGGCATAGGTGATGATGTACCAGATGAAAAGGTGCGTGATTTTTTGAAGGTTGTGAGTAGTATACGTATTTGAGCGATGGAGGGAGAAGGAATGGAGAGATTAACAAGAGCTGCCCTGGAAAAGAGAGTCAAAGGTAAGGTGCAGGATTATCCATGCAAGGTGGTTCAATTTGGAGAGGGGAATTTCCTGCGTGGGTTTGTTGACTGGATGATTGACAGGATGAATGAAAGAGGATTGTTTTGTGGAAAGGTAGTTGTTGTCCAGCCAATAAAATCAGGTCTGGTCGATGAGTTGAACAAGCAAGACGGTCTGTATACTTTAATCTTGAGAGGTTTGCATAAAGGTGCTGTAGAAAGCAATACTGTCATCATTACTTGTGTAAGCCATGGAATCAATCCGTATGAGAACTATGACAAGTACCTGGAGCTTGCAAGGAATCCGGACTTGAAAGTGATTGTTTCAAACTGCAAGCGAGAATTGTATGCCAACCACATCATCCTTGTTCATCAAGTATGGGCCGTGCTGTTCTCCGGAAAAGTTGTCCGCTATTGTCTGATATCTGTTGTATAGTTCCTTGGGAGAACCCTTTGCATTTGCCATTGTAATTGCTGATATGAATATCAGGAAAAGAAATATTGTTGTAACAATCATCCTTTGTCGCATAAATACCACCCTTTTGATTTGTATGCTATATTGTAACATATTGAAACAAAAAGATGAATATTATTGTGGGAAATAACAAAGATATGTCTGAATAATTAATTGACTGTGATATTTTTGGTTGATATAATATAGCGACTTTACAAGGCAGTTTGAATTGAATATTTGGAAGGAGAAGTTGACATGATTAGAAAATTTGTTGTTTGTATTTTGATATTCGTAATGGCATTTTCCTCGTCATTATCATTTGCCGAGGACGCAGAGGATACATATGTTATTTATGATTTTACTGAACCTGAGATTTACTGGGCTGGCGAAAATGAAAGCCTTGACTATTTTGCATATGATGATGAGGAACTTGCGTACATGGGCAAACTATACAATGTCAATTGGGCCAAACGCTACGGAGGTGTTTCCATACAAGGTACGGATCTTACCCTTAATGTTTCATCAACGAAGAAAAGGTATTTGAAAATGATAGTCAGGGTGGACGAGATTGGTGCTCAAAACGCCTTTGACAATTTCGTCGCATATTACTGGTATGACACGGATTCCAAAGATCCTAACTCTGCACGGTATATCAACCTGCCAAAAAATTGTGCACAAGCAATTTCCGGTGCAGAAGAATATATTACCCTTGTACTGGATTTGGGTTGGGCAAACGAGGAGGAGAAGCTGGTAACACAGTTCAGGATGGATATATTTTCTTCTACCATGGATAAGACGGCTGTTCCAACCGACGGTGCCCGCTGCGGTGAAATATATATTAGGTACATAGGTTTCTTCGATACTATGGAAGAAGCTGAAAACTATGAGCTGGTTCTTCCAACAGAGGTTCCCAAAACTCCAACTCCGGAACCCAGTGAAACAGAACAGCCCAAGCAAACAGAAACGACAAAACCTGCAGCAACCAGCGGAAAACAGCAGAATAACGACAAGTCAGGGATGGAATCCATGATAGGAATTGTAATTGGTGGTATTGTGCTTCTGGCTGCTGTTGCAATAATACTAATCATTGTACTTCCCAAAAGGAGGTCAGGTCTATGAGCAGAACCCAAATCATAGCTATTGTCGTGGTGGTATTGATTGCCGGTTTGCTCATAAGCGGAGTTTTGATATATATGAATATGGTAAGGAAGCAGAGTGAAAAAGTGGAATTCCTGCATAATTTGGATGAAAAAACCGTATACTACAAAGGTTTTGGTTACAGTATTGAAATTGATTATAACGGAAAGTTTCAGATTTCAAAGTTGACCACCAAGGAACACAACATACTCGCTCCTGGCAGGGGGATTTATCTGTCCTATGAAACAAAGGACCACTTCTTTTCAAGCCTTGAACTTGAAGCAGACCCCGGGGTGGAGATTGAGGAGATTGACGAGGAGAACTATGCCGCTGTTTTGCATTTTGAAGAGGAGAACACCAGTTATGAGGTCCGTCTGGACTTTTCTCCTTACGAAACAAAGGCAACTGTCAAGAGAACCATAAAAAATGAAATCAGCATTACTCACCAGGGCTTTCCTTCAATCAACTTAGAACAGGATGCGGTGGAAAACATTCGATGGCACCGATCCGGCTCAAATTTCTGGATTGCAGGCAAGGCATCCAAGATGAGAAACTTTCTGGCCGCTGGAGAAGGATATCTTGCTGAAAGAGGCCAGGCAGGATATGAACGGGGCAATTTACACAGGGACGTGTAAGATATATCAATCAGTTTGATTTCATCTCCTGACAGAAAGTATGCCTTCCGTTTTGACGGCAGCACCGACAGGGATTATGCAACCTGTGTAAGAAGGTATGAAGACGGTGAGTTTAAACATCTTGAGATGAATGTCACCATTGCAGCGCCTGACAAGGAACTTAGATACCTGGGTCATGAAGACGGATGGGGGTCCTATTCGGGCAGGACTGTGGCTCAGGATGCAAAGATTTACAGGCCGGTTAAAATGCTGGGTGGACAGGTGGATGTCATTGAGTTTTTCATAAGGCCTACAGACTACGACCAATATTTTGATCTGGGCAAACTGAAGGGGCTTGACCAGGAACTTTTATCCTATGCCCTTAACAACTATGGAAGGCTTATGATTATGGACCATGACATGGGTACTGCAGTAGAGTCTCCAAACCACTTCCTTGAAGTGCCTGCTTTGGAGCAGCATTGGAACACATGCATAGTGGGTTTGTTCATGGATGATGACGCTCTGGAATCCCAGAAGAATGGTCTGAAGGTAATAAGGGATAAACTCCAGGCTCCGGACGGACATATTACCAGTCCTTACCCTTGGATATCCCATGATGACTGGGGCAGCAAGTACAGCGATATGATGCCAGGTTATGTCTTGGCAGCTGTTTATCTGTACAATCTGACTGGGGACAGGGAATTTTTTGATTCAATGGTGGAGTCCTTGATCAAGGCGTTGGAGAGCCAGGAGAAAAGATATCTGGATGGAGAGGTTTGGCTGTGTAAAAATCTTGTGACTGAAAACGAGCTGAACATGAATGATTACTGGGAGCACACAGCAGGCAAGTACAACGGATATACCTCCGCCATGTATTATGAAGCTCTCGTAAAATTCTCAACTCTTCTGGAAGCGCTCTACGGAAGCCAGTATGCGGATTTGGTCAATCGCTATCTTGATTTGGCAGGAAAGATAAAGGAAGACTTCAACAGGCTCATGTGGAGTGACAAGACAAATACCTTCCTGTATGGCTCTGGGAACCATGACATACTGTACCTGCCAGTCCAGGGAGCTGCCATAAGAGGCGGAATTGTGGACAAGGAAAGAATCAAGCTCATGGTAGAGTCGGTGGAGAGATACACTGCAGTATATGATTTACCGTTCCATGTAATGAATGTTTTGGACATACTTAATGAAAACACACCGGCTGACCAGTCCGATGACTACCACAAATCCATGCTGGGTATGAATGGCGGATGGTATGGAGCGCCAGACGGCGACTTCTATTCGGGATTCCCGATTTACGGTGACAGAACCCTCATTCCAAGATATATCAACAGGTTCACTGAATTGTTTGAAAAGACCGGATTCGTAGGTGCTACCGCATACAAGAGGGATGGAGTTACGCCTGCGGACTATGGATGGTATGACAGCATGCCCACCCTGGTACATCCCATATGGGGATTGTACACATATGGATACGGATTCCAGCCTCAGCACGACAGGCTGAATATTGCGCCCTTTATTCATGAAAGCATGGCAGGCAGTATTGTCAAATACCGATTCAGACAGGTGGACATGGAAATTACCTACAAGTCTCTGTATGAGTTTGAGCTTGCGGCAATGGATGATCCTAAAACCCCGATATACTTCCAGTTCATCAACCAGACTCCAAACAAGGAGTACGAAGTGGAGGTAAATGGCAAAATCCGGACCTATACGGCAGATGCAGAGGGTACGATATCCGTTCAGGTGGAAGACAGAAAGACCAGGGTAAAGCTGGTTGATCCTGATGATGAAGAGCTGAACAAAACCAGCTTGAAAGGAAAACCCGTTATAGTTTCTTCCACGAAAAATGGTGATAGGGCAACCACCCACTGGTCCACATGTCTTACTGACGGAGAGCATGACCTGTATTGGGTGCCAAGGGTTGATGATGAACAGCCGCATGCAATTGTGG
>JAAYLF010000025.1 GCA_012522035.1 Clostridiaceae bacterium | reverse complement strand
CTTAGAGTGGAAATCTGCATATTCCAACTCTCTTCTGGAAATCCTAACCCTTGCAGAATGCTCCTTACACGGTTTTTGTATTCATTACCACCATTTGAGTTATACTCCTCATACAGGTTGGCCAGGGTGTTTGAAAGTTTTATTTTGTCCGAGTTTCCCTTTTGCAGCTCCTTTTCTACTGTTTTTATTCTGTTTTCCAGTTCAATAAGATGTGAAAAGGGCAGCAGGAATTCGTCCATGACCGTGTTTTCAGAGTCAAGGCCGGAGTTTTGCTCAAGATAACCAATTTCCACTTTGCTGGATACGAAGATATTTCCCTTGTCGGGCGGCTGTATGCCGAGCAGCAATTTTATAAAAGTGGTTTTGCCAGCTCCATTTACACCTACTATTCCAACTTTGTCTTTTTCATATATGTTTATGTTAAGATTATCAAATATCGTTAAATCTCCAAAACTTAAGCTTATGTTTGAGCATGAAAAAATAGTCATATAAACCTCCCATGATATTTTACAATTTAAAAACAATATTGACAAGTGTTAATAACTAATGATAGAATAAAACGTACATGAGCTTTTAACCTGAGAAAAAACAAAAAAAGGATTGATGTAGATGGATGGCAATAAAAAGATCTCTATAGCGGTAATTAAAAGATTACCAAGGTATTACAGATATATTACAGAGTTGCTCGAGAATGGGATCACGAAGGTGTCATCGCAAGAATTAAGTAGACGTATGAATTTAACAGCCTCGCAAATAAGACAGGATTTGAATTGTTTTGGAGGTTTTGGCCAACAGGGTTACGGCTATAACGTGGAAGTGCTTCATAAGGAAATTGCTTCGATTTTAGGAATACCCGATCCTTTTAATGTCATTATAATTGGTGCAGGCAACATGGGACAAGCAATTGCAAAGTACGAGAATTTTAAAAAAAGAGGTTTTGTGTTCACCGGCATATTCGATATAAATCCAAATATTATTGGTCAGGATATAAATGGGGTTAAGGTCGCTCATATCGATACTCTTGAAGATTTCGTGAAAGAAAACAAAACTGATATTGCTGTTCTGTGTATTCCCAAGGAAAATGCAATGGAAATAGCAAGAAGAGTTGCGGCTCTTGGAATACAGGGCCTGTGGAATTTCTCATCTACTGACTTGCACAATATAGAGGAAGAGTTTGGGGCAGTCGTGGAAAATGTTCATCTAACAGATAATTTAATGGTTTTAGGATATAGAATTACGGAATTAAGGAAGAATGAGAAAAATTAAATAAATTAATTCTAGGAGGAATGTGTATGAAAACTACGGATTTACGCAACGTTGTATTATTGGGACATGGTGGAGTCGGCAAAACCACTCTTGCTGAAGCTATGCTGTTCAATGCCAAAGCTATAGACAGACTGGGTCGTATAGCAGATGGCAATACAACGCTTGACTACGATGCGGAAGAACAAAAAAGGCAAGTATCTATTAATACTGCTGTAGCCCCCATTGAATGGAAAAAAACAAAAATCAATATTATTGATACTCCCGGTTATTTTGACTTTGTAGGAGAAATGTATGAAGGTATTTTTGTTGCCGATTCTGCAGTCATAGTAGTTGCGGGCGATGTAGCTGTTGGAACTGAAAAAGCTTTTGATGCGTGTGAGTTACATAATATACCCAGGGTATTTTATGTAAACAAAATGAATGAAGAAACTTCTGATTTTAACAAGATTTACGACGAGCTTGTTAATATCTTTGGAAATAAATGCGTTGCTTTTCATTTGCCAATAAAAGTGGATAGAAAATTTGAAGGATTTGTTGATGTACTAAATCACAAAGCATACAAATTT
Organism: Clostridiaceae bacterium; assembly: GCA_012522035.1. Classification (GTDB taxonomy): domain Bacteria; phylum Bacillota; class Clostridia; order UBA1212; family DUPL01; genus DUPL01. The sequence continues at coordinate 1,183 of JAAYLF010000025.1, read as the reverse complement.
GATATGGACGGAAAGGTTACAGAGACTGACATTCCTTCAAATCTCCAGGCCCAGGTTGAAGAACTCAACATGAAGATAATGGAAATTGTTGCAGAGACCGATGATGAACTTATGATGAAGTTCTTCGAAGGTGAGTCCTTCACTCCTGAAGAGATTAAGAAGGGCGTAAAGGAGGCAATTAACGCCAAGAATTGTTATCCTGTCCTTTTGGGTTCCGCTTTTGAGAACATGGCAGTCGGCCAGCTTAATGACTTCATAGTAGACTATTTGCCAAATCCTGCTGAGATATGCAAATTTGAAGCCGAAGATGCCAGCGGAAACAAGATTGAGATTACACCAGACAGCTCAGCGGACCCTGTATTGTTTGTATTCAAGACAATTGCAGACCCGTTCGTTGGCAAATTGTCGTTGTTTAAAGTTTGCACAGGTACTGTGACAGGTGATACCACATTGCACAACCCCAACAAGGGTACTGAAGAAAAGATATCAAGTGTGTTTACAATGATGGGCAAAAAGCAGATTCCAGTACAGCAGCTTACTGCAGGTGATATTGGAGCTGTTGCAAAACTGTCCAACACAAATACAAACGATACATTGTGCTTGAAATCAAAACCTGTAAAGGTAAAAGGCATCAACTTCCCACAGCCCCAGATTACTTTGGCTGTTGCTCCCAAGGCGAAAGGCGACGAAGAGAAGATAAGCAATGGATTGTCAAGGCTTTCAGAAGAGGATCTGACATTCAAGTATGTAAACGATCCGGAATTTGGACAGCTTCTGATATCCGGTATGGGCGAGCAGCATCTTGATGTAATAGTTGGCAAGCTCAAGAGCAAGTACCAGGTACAGGTGGATTTGAGAGATCCAAAGGTACCATACAGGGAAACCATCAGAAAGAAAGTCAAGGTTCAGGGCAAGCACAAGAAGCAGTCTGGTGGACATGGCCAGTACGGAGACGTGTGGATTGAGTTTGAGCCAGGCACAAAAGAAGAACTGGAATTTGGCGAAAAGATTTTCGGTGGAGCAGTTCCAAAGAACTATTTCCCTGCAGTCGAAAAAGGTTTGCAGGAATCCATAAGGAAAGGTGTACTTGCCGGATATCCTGTTCTTTATTTGAAAGCTACGCTGGTTGACGATTACTACCATCCTGTTGACTCTTCCGAAATGGCATTCATGATTGCAGCGT
>JAAYLF010000246.1 GCA_012522035.1 Clostridiaceae bacterium | reverse complement strand
ATAAGTACTCTCTGCAAGGAGTTCCTGTCTCCGTATACACTCTCCTGCTCATTGTCAAAATCCAGTTCAACCTGCAATTCCTTGTCGTTTATGAGTGGTTCAAGCTTTATAATACAATTCCTGATATCTACATTAATATCAAACACCGTAAAATGGAAATCCATGTTTCCAGACTGCATTCTCGCAATATCAAGCAGCTCATTTACAAGAGTACTTAGTCTTGATATCTCGCTTCTTACAATCTTCAAATAATACTCATGCTTTTCAGGAGGTATTACGCCGTCCAGTATGCCGTCTATAAACCCACCGATTGAAGTCATGGGGGTGCGCAATTCATGGGATACATTTGCTATGAAGTCGTTCCTGACCCGGTCAAGATTCTCCAGAGCCACTGTCATGTTGTTGAAACTGTCTACAAGATCACCTATTTCGTCCTTCGTTGTCCTAATAACATTCCTCTCAAAGGAACCTGCTGCAAGCCGTCTGGAAGCTTCCTGCAGCGCCCTGACAGGTTCTGTTATCCTCTTGGTGGATATGGAAAGAACGATAACCTGAATAAATACAGCTATGCATGTAGACAGCATGAAATACAGTATGACTTTTTGCCGTGCCTCCAGAATCTCAGGAGTGGATACGGATATGCAAACCGTGCCATATACCTGCTTGATTCTGGTTTCCGGCTCAATGTATACAAGTCTTCTGCTGATAGTTAGATATGGGACCTTTTCATCCCTGAATAGACCATGGTAATGGTTCTTGTCAACTACGTAACCATCGGTTCTTAAGCTGGGTACGTACTGATCTTTGGTTGGAAAACGATATCTCCCGTTGTCAAGGATAAGATTTGCCACTATGCTGTCATTTAGAAATCTGCTGCCATGTTCAATCCTCTTGTCTGCCATGTCAGGCAAAAGAGGGTACGAAAAACCAATATAGCCCATGTCGTCGGTTATGAAAATATTTGCCCCCATTGTCTGGTTGCTTATTTTCATCAGGCTATACAGGTTGTAGAAGTATTCATTTTTATCGTGTTCTACGGGAACAAACTCTCCTGCATACTCGTCACTGGTCAGATACTGGGTAACGTAATCCGATATGGTATCCGCAGAACTTTTCAAGTCGTCCATCCTGCTTGCTATTAGGTAACTCTCTACGAGCTTGTACATTATTGTTCCCGATAGAACCGATGACAATACAATCGTAATTGTGAAAATGGCAAGAAACTTTATATAGATCGAGTGGATCCTGAGTTTCTTATCCTTTGACGCAGGTTCCAAATTTATTTCACCTCAAATTTATAACCAATTCCCCACACTGTCTTGATTGACCATGGATGAGATGGGTGTTCGATTTTCTCACGCAATCTCTTTATGTGTACATCCACCGTTCTGGAATCCCCAAAGAAATCATATCCCCAGATGTATTCAAGAAGCTGATCTCTTGTAAACACCTTGTTTGGATTTGAGGACAAAAAGTATAGCAACTCGAGTTCCTTAGGAGGCATCTGTACTTCTTTTCCGTCTACTTTTACAGTGTATGTTGTTTTGTTAACCAACAGGTTCGGATAAACAACCTCTTCCTGGGTATCCTTCTCGGAACCACCTGAACGCCTCATTACCGCCTTTACTCTAGCTATGAGTTCCTTTGGCTCAAAAGGTTTTACAAGGTAATCGTCCGCTCCCAATTCAAGCCCAAGAACCTTGTCAAAGGTATCGCCTTTTGCTGACAACATGATTATGGGTATCTGGCTTACTTTTCTAATTTCCCTGCATACCTGCCAGCCATCCGCACCCGGAAGCATGATGTCCAGTATAACCATGTCAGGAGTCGTTCTTTTGAACTCTTCGATTGCTTCGATACCATCGTTTGCAGTACTTACTTCGAACCCTTCTTTGTCTAGGTATAAACGGACCAGTTCGCAGATATTCTCGTCGTCATCAACTACCAAAATTTTAACTTTGCTGTATTGTGCCATGTAAAAGCCTCCTTTAAAAATTCGTAATTTATTAGTTATTATTTAAAAATATAATATTAACATATTATACTATATTAATTAAATAATACTATACAACATTATACCATGAAAGAAGGAATTTTACCATGAAATTAGGAATTATTGGTTTGCCCAACGTAGGAAAAAGCACACTTTTTAATGCAATAACAGGACAAGGAGCTGAAAGCGCCAACTATCCCTTTTGTACCATAGACCCAAATGTGGGTGTCGTTGCTGTTCCCGACCCCAGACTGGACGTTCTTCAAAAAATGTTCAACGCAGAAAAAGTAACGCCGGCACACATTGAGTTTGTGGATATTGCAGGGCTTGTAAAGGGAGCCAGCAAGGGTGAAGGTCTTGGCAACAAGTTTTTGTCCCATATAAGGGAAGTGGATGCAATTATCCATGTGGTAAGATGCTTTGATGACGAAAACATTATCAGGGTTGAAGGTTCGGCAAACCCTAAAACCGATACGGAAACCATAAATTTTGAACTAATTTTTTCAGATATTGAAATGATTGAAAAAAGAATTGACAGAACCCAAAAAGCAGCAAAAAGTGGAGACAAGGCCCTGCTTGCAGAACTTGAGCTGTTAAACCGGCTGAAGGATCATCTGGAAAGCGGAAAAAGTGCAAGGACCTTTGCCAGAACGGAGGAAGAGGATGAAATAATATCCACTATTTATCTCCTTTCAGACAAGCCTGTCATCTACATGGCCAACATATCCGAAGATGACATAATGAATCCGGAGTACAACGACCATGTTAATGAACTAAAGAAAATTGCTGATGAGGAAAATGCAGAACTGATTGTTGTGTGCAGCAAGCTGGAAGAAGAGATTGCCGCCCTTTCCAAAGAAGAAAAGGAAGAATTCCTTAAAGAACTGGGGATAGAAAAATCAGGTCTTGACAAGCTCATAACGTCAAGTTACAGGCTTCTTGGACTCATAAGCTTCCTTACAGCAGGACCAAAAGAAGTCAGGGCCTGGACAATTAAAAAAGGAACAAAAGCTCAAAAAGCCGCAGGAAAGATACACAGCGACATTGAAAGAGGCTTTATCAGAGCAGAGATTATTCCCTATGAAGAACTGGTGGCCGCAGGAAGCATGGCTGCTGCAAAAGAAAAAGGACTTGTCAAATCCGAAGGAAAAGAGTATATTATGCAAGATGGAGATGTAACACTATTTAGATTTAATGTGTAGAATACCATGAAACAAAAGATTTTGGAGGGATTTTATGAAACTTGCTATAATTGGATATGGAGGAATGGGAGCCTGGCATCACGAAAACATAAAGGCGCGTATTCCGGAAATTGAGGTTGTAGGCGCATTTGATATAAGAGAGGAAAGGCAGGAGGAAGCCAAAAAACAAGGTTTGCGCGCATACAATTCTCTTGATGAGCTCGTAAAGGATGACTCAATCGACATCGTCACCATCGCAACACCAAACAACTTCCACAAAAAGCAGGCAATCATGTGCCTTGAGAGTGGAAAGCATGTAATATGTGAAAAACCCGTTACCATGAACGCTGATGAACTGGAGGAAATCATCGAAGTTGCAAAGAAGTGCAACAAAGTGTTTACAGTCCATCAGAACAGACGCTGGGACCGCGACTTTGTCATTATCAAAAACATCGTCGAGAGCAACATGATAGGAAAACCCTATATGATTGAAAGCAGGGTTTTAGGTTCCAAGAGGGTTCTTAACGGCTGGAGAGGCGCAAAAGAAAACGGCGGAGGAATGATTTTGGACTGGGGAGTTCACCTAATCGATCAGCTCCTTTACCTTGTTGACTCTCCTGTTGTAGAAATTTACGGTCACTTGTTCTCCATCTTCTCCAAGGAAGTGGATGACAACTTTAAAGCGCTGTTCAAGTTTAAAAACGGACTGTCTGCCATGGTTGAAGTTGCAACCAACTGCTTCATACCTCAAGCCAGATGGCACATGTCCTGCGAAGATGGAACCGCCATCATCCACGACTGGAGCTGCAACGGTACAATTATCAAACTGAAAGACGAGAGCGAACTTGCCTGGTCCGACGTAATTGTATATACAGAAGCAGGTCCTACAAGAACCATGGCTCCACGTCCAAGGGAAACCACGGAAGAACTGCCACTGCCTGAAGCAACAACCGATTGGTCCGATTATTACAGAAACGTAGTCGACCATATTAACGGAAAAGCGGATTTGATTGTAAAGCCAGAGCAGGCATTAAGGGTTATGAAGGTTATAGATGCCATCTTCGAATCCCACAACACCCAGACAATGATCAAATGCAGGATCTAATTAAAACAATAATGGGACAGACTTTTTAGTCTGCCCCATTTTTATTACGGTTTGATTACCCCTTCTTTTATTGTTTTCTCAATCAGATTGCCGACAGCAATCTTGATTTCTGTGAATTTGGCCTCGTCCTCAATGTATCTGCCAATAGAGGTGGTAATGTTGTAAATAATATTATCCACAGTTTCCTTTCCATAATACTTCTCCAGGATGGTCAGATACTCAAAGTCCTCAATACCATCTCTTACACATTCAAGTCTCAGCGAACCAACAGGTCCGTAAATATCCTTGTATGCACCGCAGTAAATAAGCACACCGTTTCCGTAAACGTCGAACTCAGAGGTCTGTTCATGCTTCGGATTCCATCCAACATCATCTCCTGATGCAAACCAGTCATTGGAGAGATAATAAAGGAAGCCCTCCACATTGTACAATTTCTGCTGCCAGAACAGCACTCGGTACTTCACAGCCTTTGTTTCCATGGTGAGAGTGATTTCAGGATATGAAGGCCTGCGTGTTACATACCACCATACCTCGTCACCTTCTGCCTGGTGTTTTGCCATTCTCTCGGGGAATGTACCCAGGTTCTGCTCCAGCTTTCCTGACATGTCGTATGTAAGGAATGGATTTTTCTTGTAATCCTCGTAGGTGTTGAAGTAAAAAGTCTTTGGACACCAGGCGGTTACGTAATCCGCCACATACTCAAAATGGTCGATGGTGGATTCAGCATCCAGAGCCTTGTTAATATGCATTGGTACAATAAGTTTGTAACCCGGGAAGTTGTTTTTGATAAGTTCACCAAAGTTTCTTACCTCATTCAGCATGGCCACATTGAGAGGCTCGTCAATGGGATAGAAATATGCCTTTTCAAGCCATTCTTCCTTCTGTGACAGGAAATCGTACGAATGCCTTATATTACTCTCATTAAGCTGTCTCTTCCACCCCATATTAAGGAATGATGTGACTCTTGGGTTATCCAGATACTCAAGAATTCTTGGGTCGTCATAGTACTCTGTCGCATATGGAAGAGTGTATGAGCAGATTCTGTTTTCCAATAGGAAATCGTAATAGTTTTTGTACAGTACACCATCATCGCCTTCATACTTCTTGTGACTAGCATATATGTTGTACCAACTTAGATCCATAAGGGTTTTGTTTGAAGTTTTCTCTGGAAGTTCAAAATCCCAAACATATGCAAAAACTTTTGCCTTTTTGACTTCACGCCCTGAAGAATCCTTCAATGTAACGGTCGCAACATACTCACCAGCCTCAGAATCAAGTTCACTTTTCACCTTGATAACAAAAGTTTTGCTTTTGTTGGCTTTTAATTCAAAAGCACCTTGCAGTGGTGGAAGAGGATCAATTATCATCTCACCTCTTACCTCAAAGTAGTGGCCTTCAAACAATTCGGTCCTCAATGTCTTTCCGTTTTTGTTCTTAAAGTCGGTTATCTCAAGAGTCATGTTTGTATAACCTTTTTTCGAAGACAGTATGAGCTGACAGGACTCCAGCTCATTTTTTGCAAGTCTAAGCTGGTATGTATTCATCTTTCCTGGTTTTGTCTCATCTTCAGGAGTTCTTGTGTATGTGTGGTTGAACCACATATTTATATCCTTGTCCTCGTTGGCAGCCTTTATGGGCTTGTATTTTGAGTATTCCGTACTTGGATCCTTAATGGACAAAAGCTGCTTTATGTACTTTTCAGTTTCCTTGTCCCATTTCTTTTCCAACTCGGTACTCGACTTGATACCCATTACCTTTAAGGCAGTATCCATGTCCTTGGCAAAAAGAATCTCTGATATGTACATGGACTCACCCTTTGAAACAGCAGCCGTGGTAAAATCAAACCTCAGGATATTGACCAGGTCCACCCAGTTTGGATCCTTGGTCATGTCAAAGAATATGTACTGCCATTTGTCAGTACTGTTGTCATAGATTGATATGGAAGATTGTCCGCCTTTTATCTCGGTGCTGACTCCATTGGCATAGTACATCTCAAAATTGCTTCCCGTCAGGTTCTCTACCCGGACTCTGAGCATAACCACATCAAAATCATCCGCAAACAGATCCTTTTCCCCAATCTCTTTTAAGTATCCATAGAAATTGAAATGGATATACGGGTCTGTCGCAGAATCGACAGATGTGGACAATTTAAGGACATTTCCCTCCTTTTTGTCCTTGACAAAATCATACTCACACTGATTCGGTCCAAACAAATACTTGGAAGCAACTTCGCTGTTGCCAAGTGGAATTCTTCTCAGCCAGCCCTTTGGAATTTTCAAGTCTTCTTCTTCCTTTGTGCATCCAATGGGCAGAAGCATGAGAACAGCAAGCAACAAGCATAACACCCTTGAAGTAAATCTCATGTAACCACTTCTCCTTCTTTATCTTTTTGAATTTATATAATCTCTGTACCAGTATGCACTCTTCTTCCAAGTTCTTTCATATGTTTCAAAATTTGTATGGATGATGCCAAATCTGTAATTTGAGCCTGCAGACCACTCATAATTGTCCATCAAAGTCCACAAGTAGTAACCTCTGACATCAAAACCTTCCTCCAAGGCCTTTTCCAACCAGTCCAAAAATCCGCTTATATACCAAATTCTGTCATCATCCTCAATAATGCCCGTCTTTTCGTATACCTTCTCTTCTCCCACGCTGTATGTACCATTCTCTGTGATATATACAGGTATCTGAAGGTTGTATTGATCCTTTAATATATGAAGGGCGTCATAAACCGCTTTTGGATAGTATTCCGTTCTGTTGTTAAGGAAGATTCCTCCCTGGGAAAAGTCCATGATGGCCTTCTGGTCTTTTGACACCACCACTCTGTTGTATACATTAAGACCAAAATAATCCAGTGGTTCGTTTGCCATTTCCAAATCCCCCGGGTGGATGTCCATAAGGGTGCCTTCTTCCTCCAGCTTGTTTAAAATATAATAGCTGTAGCTTCCTTTTAGAACCGGATCAAAGTAAAACTTCCAGTTCCTTTCATCCTCATCCCTTTCAAGAGCCTTGTCTTCCTCACTATCTGTAAGCGCATGCCTCTTCCACATGTCAATTACTATACCTATCCTGCTGTTCTTTAAATTCTCAGCTCTGAATGCCCTTACCGCATTGCCATGGGCAACAAGAATATTGTGTCTTGCCTGATTTCCTTTTTTCTCATCCGTATATCCAGGAGCAAAGCCGCCATGGGCATAGCCCACGTAAACTGCAATTGGCTCATTTATTGTTGACCACATGGGCACCACATCGCCAAAGGCCATGAACATTTTGTGTGCATACTCCCCAAACCATTCTATGACATCCCTGTTCACAAATCCTCCCTTGTCCTCAAGAGCCTGTGGAAGATCCCAGTGATACAAAGTGACATTCGGTATTATTCCGTTTTCCAACAAACCATTTATAACTCTTTTGTAATAGTCCATTCCCTTTTCGTTCAGTTTTCCCGTCCCTTGGGGCAAAACCCTTGGCCATGATATGGAAAACCTGTATGAGTTTACACCCAGTTCCTTAAGGTTCTTCAAATCCTCGTCATACATGTAGTAGCTGTTGCACGCCCTTGATGGCGTCTCTCCGTTAAAAGTCCTGCCAGGTTTTGATGCAAACACGTCCCATATACTGGCACCTTTGCTATCGTCAAAAGCTGCTCCTTCAATCTGTGCAGCACTTGTCGCAACACCCCATAGAAAATCCTTTGGAAATCCCATAACAACTCCTCCTAGCACAATCTTGCAAGAAAACGTTTTAATTCAAACAATACAAGCTTTTCAAGATCCTCATAACTTCCTTCATTTTCAATTACAACATCCGCAATCTCTTCATATTCCCTGTTGGAAAGCTGGGCATTTATTCTTGTCAGTGCCTCTTCCTCAGATATATTCATCCTCTTCATAAGTCTTTCCACCCTTGTATCCACATTAGCCACCACTGTCCATATGCACTCGGCTGTATCAAAAAATCCTTCTTCTACAGGGATGGGAACATCCAGAACAACAAAACCGCAGCCTTTTTCCTTTAATTCCGCCACTCTCTTCTTGATTTCCACTGCCACATGCTTGTGAACGATATGATTCAGCTTAAGGAGCTTTTCCTTGTCCTTGAATACCAGATCCGCTATTTTCTTTCTATCCAGTTCTCCATCCGCTTTCAAAAAGTTCTCTCCAAAGAACCGAATCATCTCATCATACACAATACTTCCCTTCTTCTGCAGCTCCTTGGTTATCTCGTCAGCATCAATTATCACTGCTCCCTGCTGTTTCAATATCTGGCATACAATGGATTTTCCACTGCCGGTTCCACCCGTTACTCCTAAAATGCGCACATGTACCACCTACCTACTCATTAAAATCAAAATTCATTCCAGTATCAATGCTCACCACCAATGGAACAGATAATTCAAAGGCATTTTCCATGCAGTCCTTCAACAAGTCGATTACTTCCTCCTTTTCCTCCTTCAGGGCATCAATCAGCAGCTCGTCATGCACCTGCAGAATGAGCTTTGAGGAAAGCTTCCTTCTTGCCAGCTCATTGTACACCTTTACCATGGCAATCTTGATTATATCTGCTGCTGTGCCCTGAATGGGTGTATTTAGAGCTATTCTTTCACCAAAGGAACGAATCTGACTGTTGGAAGAAGCAAGCTCAGGCAGATATCTTCTTCTGCCCATTAAGGTTGTGACATATCCAAGTTTCCTTGCACTCTCAACAATATCCTTCATATATGCGTCAACACCCGGATATTTTTTCAGATAATCCGTTTTCAGCTGCTTTGCCTCATAAAAACTGATGTTGAGATCCCTGGACAAGCCATACTCACTAATACCATATATTATGCCGAAGTTGACAGCCTTTGCCTTTGAACGCATTTCATACGTAACATCTTCCAAACCTACATTGAAAACCTTGGTTGCAGTTACAGTATGAATGTCCTCATTGTTCCTGAAGGCCTCAATCATCGTACTGTCCTGTGAGATGTGGGCAAGGACCCGAAGTTCAATCTGCGAGTAGTCGGCATCAATCAGGATATGGTTTTCATCCCTTGGTTCAAAAGCCCTCCTTATATGCCTTCCTATCTCGCTCTTTATAGGCAGGTTCTGCAAGTTGGGCTCCGTACTGCTCAACCTCCCTGTAGCCGTAGCCATCTGATTGAAGCTCGAATGAACCCTTCCCGTCATATGATTAATGGCGGACAAAAGCCCGTCAATATATGTCGACTTTAATTTTGTGTTCTGCCTGTATTCAATAATACAGGGGATTATTGGGTGGGCATCATAAAGCTTTTCCAAAACCTCCACATTGGTGCTGTAGCCGGTCTTGGTTTTCTTCTTCGACTCAAGTTTCAAATCCTCAAACAAAACCTCACCCAACTGTTTTGGAGAATTAATATTGAACACCTTGCCGGCATAAGAATGTATCAAACCTGTAAGCTCGTTAATCCGCTTCTCAAAATCCCTGCCTACGGCTTCCAGAATATCAGGATTAACCCTGAACCCTGTATACTCCAAATCCGCAAGAATGCTTACCAATGGAAGCTCCACATCCTTGAACAATTTAGTCTGTCCATCCTCTTCAAGCTTCCTGAATGCATATTCCTGTATTTCCTCAAGAGCAAAAAGCTCATTCAAACTGCCTGATTTTATCTCTTTTGAAGTATAAAATCTGTAAACATCCGTTATGCTGTTTGACTTTCTGTTGGAATCGGACAAATAGGCACAAACTGCCACATCACAGTACAGCCCTTTAAAATCACAGCCATTTTGCTTTAGCCACAATATCAAAGGCTTTGCATCAAACATCACTTTCTTTATACTCTCGCTTTCAAACACAGCTGCAAACTTGTCCAAAAAGGCTGGAACAAACAAGGCCCCAGGCAGTGCAACCGTGTAACCGCCACTGGAATTGTCAAACCTGAAATTTATCTCAGACAGCTCGTTATTGCTCAAGGTATATGTGATGTATAGAATATCAATCTTTTCAGGCAGCTGCATTTTTGCAATATCATCAATACCTGTAAGAACCACAACTTCCTCAGGCAGGGTCATTTCCTCTATATCCTTGTAGATGTTTTCCGTTTCAAAGACAACGTCAGCCTCCGGCTCAACCTGATCCAGCTTCAGCCTTTTTATAATCGACCGGAACTCCAGTTTGTTAAGAACATTCAAAACTCTTACAGGATCATATTCCTTCCTTTTTATGTCTTCTTCAGTAATCTCAAGAGGAACTTCCTTCATTATGGTTACAAGCTTCCTGCTGAGATAAGCCATGTTCTTGCCTTCCTCAAGTTTTTTCTTCAGTGCAGGTTTTGATATCTTGTCAATATTCTCATATATCCCATCCAAGGAGCCAAACTCCTTGATTAAAGAAAGAGCGGTTTTTTCACCCACACCGGCTATTCCCGGCACATTGTCCGACTTGTCGCCCATAAGGGCTTTTACGTCAATAAGCTGGGAAGGCGTGACTCCATACTTTTCATACACTTTATCCACATCGTAAAACTCGGCACTTGTCCTTCCTCCCTTTGTTACGGGAAGTTTTACAACCACTCTTTCATTAACCAGCTGAAGAGAATCCCTGTCACCAGTCAGGACAATGCATTCCATTCCCTTGCTAGACGCTTTTTCACAAAAAGTCCCTATAAGGTCATCCGCTTCATAGCCCATTTTCTCTATAACCGCCACGTTAAAGGCATGAAGAAGCTCTTTCAATAGCGGCATCTGGGCAGCCAGTTCATCAGGCATGCCTTTTCTTGTCGCCTTATACTCTTCGTACTCTTCATGCCTGAAAGTGGGATGTTTTACGTCAAAACACACCGCAATATAATCAGGATCGTCCTCTTCCAGGTATTTTAGAAATATATTTAAAAAACCGTATACAGCGCCTGTATACAGTCCCTCTGCGGTTTTCATAAAACTTGTTTCAGTTGCATAATATGCTCGGTTTATTATACTGTTCCCGTCCACAATCAAAAGTTTTTTCATAAATTTAACTCCAATCATGTTTGTTTTTACTATTATATCAAAATATTGCCCAGGCAACAACCTGGACAATCAACCTTGACCAGTTAAAGACATCATGCATATTATATATGTGTCAATGAATTACAGGAGTAGAACATATGGTTAAATATTGTATTTCCGGTGGCAACAGCTTGCACGGCACAGTCGACATATACGGTGCAAAAAACGCAATTCTGCCCATACTTGCTGCAACAATACTGAATAAAGGATGCACAACACTCAGAAACTGTCCAAACCTTTTGGACGTCAACATTACCCTGGATATTTTAAGGGAACTGGGATGCAGGGTTGAACACAGCTTTGATACAATACATGTAGATTCAAGCAGTATAACAACAACAAACGTTCCTGCGGAACAGACAGGCAAACTAAGATCTTCCATGGTTTTCCTTGGAGCTCTTCTTTCCAGATACAAGGAAGTTTCAATATCGCACCCGGGAGAGTATGTTACCCCATTGATTAAAATTTTACATATTTTGAATTCTTCGATATGTTTAAAAGAACTCCCATTGAAGCCATAAGGATAAGCAGGGAAGTTCCCCCATAGCTGAAAAATGGAAGGGATATGCCTGTGGCAGGCATGGATGACGTTACAACCGCCACATTCATAATTGCTTGTACTGCGACTATTGTAGTAATTCCGGTCGCCAGAAGCGTACCCAAAAGATCGTTTGCGCAGGCGGCTATCTTGTAGCCCCTCCAGATGAAAACCCCAAAAAGAAACAAAACTATAAATACGCCGAAAAAGCCCAGTTCTTCCGCCAGGATTGAGAATATGAAATCATTGTAAGGTTCGGGAAGATAAAGATATTTCTGTACGCTCTGACCAAGACCCCTTCCAAAAAGTCCTCCTGAACCTATTGCATACAATGACTGGACAACCTGGTATCCTTCATCGGATGCTACCGAAAAAGGGTCAAGAAAGGCAAATATTCGCCTTCCAACATGGGCAAACTTTAAAAAAGCAAGAGCCACAACCCCGACACCGCAGACTCCAAGAAGGGCAAAGTTGTAAAAGGACACACCACCTACGAACATCATGACAACCATCACTGCGCCCAGTATCATGATGCAGCTGATATGGGGCTGCAAATATATAAGTCCCATCATAACAACAACAGGCAGCATGTACATAAGAAGCCCCCACAAGGTTCTGGCCTTGTCTCTATACTTCGGATGGGAAAGCACGTACGAAACAAGAAACACGACAGTTACCTTTGCCACTTCCGACGACTGGAAGGAAAACACTCCGGCACCAAGCCATCTTTTGGCGTTGTTTCTTGTGATTCCTACCAGCAAAACAAGAACAAGCAGTCCGACAGTACCTATGTACAAAGGAATCGTCAGTTTTGCAAGTTTTCTGTAGTCAATAAAGCTGAAAACAATCATTACGACAATGCCAAAAGATGCAAACACCAGCTGCTTAATCAAAAGCTCGTACGAATTCCCTTTAATAATATGCGAAGATGCGGAGCTTGCACTAAAGACCATCATTGTTCCTATTCCCAGCAATAGAAGAATGGTCATGAACAAAAGGAAATCAGCTTGTTTGCTTCTTAAATCCAGCTTTATTTTCGAGATTGTCTCAGTCATGCAAGCTACCCTCTTTCAATAATTTAAATCACAAGACATATATATGCAGCAATACAGCAAATTAGAGTAAATGCCCAGAAAACATATACAACTTTTATTTCGCTCCATCCCTTGAGCTCAAAATGATGATGTATGGGAGCCATTTTAAACAAACGCTTCCCTTTTGTGATTTTGAAAAAAGAAACCTGAAGAATAACACTAAGCGCTTCAATTACAAACAGCAATCCCGCAACAAGAAGGATTGTCGGCATCTTGAGCAGTATGGCGCATGCACCAATTGCTCCGCCCAGTGCCAGAGCTCCTGTGTCTCCCATGAAAAGCCTTGCTGGATTGTAATTGAAAAGCAAGAATCCTAAAACGCCTCCAGCCAGGGCAGTGGCAAAATACTTGACAGAACTATTCTTCTCCACCATAATTGACACCAGTGCAAAAAACATAAGTATAATGAACGAGGTGCCTGCGCAAAGGCCGTCAAGTCCGTCTGTCAAATTGAGCGTGTTTGTTGTACTCAATAGAACAAGGATTGAGAATGGTATGAAGGCATAACTCAGGTCAAACTCGGTATGTAAACCGAAAAGATCAATGTTTATAACCGTGCCAAGATCCGTGTTGTTGCTTACATAATATGTGAAAATGAGCGACACTATAAACAACAAAGACATCTTCTGATATGACAATAGTCCATCCTTGCTCTTCTTCACAATCTTTATAAAATCATCCAGGAATCCCACAAATCCAAAACCAATGGTTACAAACAAAAGAGGAAGAATTTCCGGAGCCTTTCCGTTGTAGTGCAAAACCAGCCCCACAATCATCAAGGGAGTTAGAAAAACAAGTCCGCCAATTGTAGGAGTTCCCGATTTCTTGTAGTGGGTGGCAGGACCGTCGTCCCTCACCGTCTGGCCAAACTTAAGCCTCCTCAATATTGGTATATATATTGGTCCGAATAATGCTGCTAAAGCAAAGGTACTTAAAAAAACAACAATAACTACTGTCATATCCCCACATCACTTTCTTTCAAATATTCAACCACATGCCCCATTTTCATGGCATTTGAGCCTTTAACCAAAACACAGTCACCATCCTCAAGCATAAGCATCAGCTTCTGTGCCGCCTCGTTGGCATCCTGTGTATAATATGCATAACAAATCTTTTTGTTCTCCATATTGTCCAGCATGGATTCCATAACCGCCTCAACAATGTATCTTGAATGCTTTCCACAGGCAATCACTATATCCACACCTTTTTCAACACACAATTTCCCCACCTTGTAGTGGTATTCGTCGGAATACCCACCAAGTTCCAACATATCTCCCAATACTGCAACTTTTCTGTTTTCAAAGGTTTCGAGTACTTCAAGAGCAGCCTTCATCGACTCATAACTGGCATTGTATGCATCGTCAATTACTGTTACATTCCTGTTCTTAAGACGGAAAATATTCTGCCTTATGCTGTCCCCGGTATAGTTTTCGCAGGAGAAAATCGCATCCTCGACAGGAATACCAAGACTTTTGGCGATGCAAATTGCCACAAGGGAGTTATATACATTATGCTTCCCTTTTTGCTTCAATGAAACAGTATACTCTTTGCCGGACTCATCCGTGAATACGTATGTGTTTTTTGACGAATCATAATCTATGACCCTGAGATTGTTGCCTTCATCAAAACCCACCTTGAAAACTTGAACATCACCAAAATCTCCCCGCCTAAGATACTCGTCATCCCCATTTACAACAAGGATTCCATCTCCTGTCATTCCGATTATGATTTCGGATTTAGCTTTTAGAATATTCTCCTTGGTGCCGAGAAACTCCAGATGATTTGATCCAATGTTCGTGATTACCCCATGGGTGGGTCTTGCAATTTTCGAAAGGTACTCAATTTGATTTAGACCTCTCATTCCCATCTCAACCACAATTGCTTCTTCATCAGTAAGATTGAGGATTGTCCTGGGAAGGCCTATCTCATTATTCTCATTCAGTCTGCTTTTTAATGTTCTGAACTTTTTGCTCAGCACTTCATATATATAATCTTTTGTGCTGGTTTTTCCAACACTGCCGGTGACACCCACAACAATCAGGGATTTTCCTAGCTTCTCTTCATAAAAACTTCTGTAATAGGAGGCAATGTCGCCATATGCTGTCAATGTGTTTTCAACCTGAATAATATTAGTATTACCTACAGCAATGCTCTTATGTACCAAACAAGCAGCAGCTCCATTGTTAAATGCATCCTGACAAAAATCATGTCCGTCAAATTTTTCTCCCTCAATACAAATGAAAAGAGAACCTTTTGTGACTTGCCTCGAGTCGGTTACAATGCTTGTAATTTTTTCTTCAGCAATGTCCTTGTTCATCAGTTTGCCCTTTGTGCAGGCAAGTATCTGTCTAACAGTCAACTCAAGCATTAACTACACCTCTTGTCTTCCTCATCCATTCTGGCAAGAATTTCACGAACCACTTCACGTTCGTCAAAATGAATCACCTTGTCTTTGAAAATCTGGTATGTTTCATGACCCTTGCCAGCCAGAATTATAACATCACCGGGCTGTGCGTTTCTAAGCGCATACTCAATGGCTTCCTTTCTGTCCACAATACAAATATATTCCGCACCCGTTGGTTTGATACCCTCTTCAATATCTCTTACAATCTTTTCCGGATCTTCCGTCCTGGGATTGTCGGAAGTTATTATGGTAAAGTCTGCATACTTGCCTGCGGTTTCTCCCATCAGCTTTCTAGGTCTGTTTCTGTCACCACCGGCTCCGAATAAAAATACACAGCGTTTTGCAAATTCCTTAACCGTTGTCAAAATATTAATAAAGGAATCAGGATTGTGGGCATAGTCAATTATCACTGTAAAGTCCCTGTTTGTTGGAACTACTTCCGCCTTCCCTCTCACTTTGACGTCTCGTATGCCTTCTATTATTGTATCCATGTCAATACCTTCGATGTGGCATGTTCCAATTGCAGCAAGGGAATTGTACACAGAAAAGGTTCCTGGACTGGAGACGTAAACATGCCTCATGTCAGTCTTTCCTTCCTTTGTTCTGTACACAACGTCATATTCTACATGGTCTGCATACTTTTTAATATTCACAGCCCTGTAGTCACAGTCCTTTTCTATACCGTATGAATACACCCGGCTTCCGCTGGAAGCCATCAAATCAAAATACTCCGAATCCGCATTTATTAAAGAATTTTCGCTCATTACAAACAGCAGGGCTTTTGATTTTGCATAATCTTCCATGTCAGGGTGCTCAGTCTCCCCAATATGATCCCTTGACAGGTTTGTAAATATGGCAGTGGAGTATGTACAGTGCTCCACCCTGCCCAGCTTCAATCCCTGGGAAGAAACCTCCATGACACATACATCTATGCTTCTTTCTGCCATTTCATTCAGCAATCTTTGCAGGTCGTTTGCTTCGGGAGTCGTTCTTTCCGTATAAAGTATCTCATCATCCATCATGTTGTACATGGTCCCGATAAGACCGGTTTTGTATCCCGCTTTTTCGTATACTGACTTGATGTAAAATGTGGTGGATGTCTTCCCCTTGGTTCCTGTAACGCCAATCAGCTTCAACCTGCCTGATGGATGATTGTACAATCTGTCAGACAGATAAGGAAGGCTTTTTCTTGTATCTTTTGTCTTGACTATGGAAACATCTCCCGTTACATCCACATCCTCACTTACAAGAAGGGCTTCACATCCGTTATTCACAGCCTGCTGGGCAAAATCATGCCCGTCCTTAACAAACCCCTTTATACAGACAAACATGCTGCCTTTGCAAGCCATCCTGCTGTCTACAACAATATCTTCAATTTCCCTTTCCGCATTCCCTTTAATATACTCTATGTAAAGACCTTTAACCAGCTCATTCAGCTTCATAAAACCCCTCGATTCTTACGCTGTCTCAATATCCTCATTAAGCAGCTGTATTTCAATTACGGAACCAATTTCAACCTGTTTTCCGGGCTCTATGCTCTGCGATACAACCTTGCCAAGGCTTGAAGCCCTCATGTTAAGACCTCTCTCCTTCAATGCACTGTATGCCTCCTCAAGAGTCAGTCCCGTAAGATCAGGTACAGTAATCTTTTCCTTTACAGGTTCTTTCTCCGTGTATATGACCACTATAGAATCCTTTGACACCATAGCTCCAGGTCTTGGCATCTGCTCATGGATTCTGGCGTCGGGATCTGTATAGTCCCCTACTATTCTATACGAAAGATTGTTCTTTTTCAACTCATCAATTGCTTTCGACACTGTCAAGTCAGAAAGATCTGGAACCTTGTACTTGACCAGCATTTTGCTCTTGTCAAGCTCGGTATATCTTCTTTCCACTTCCATGTACTCCAGGATCTTCTCAATAAGTTCTCCTGACACAGGTGCCGCCTGCCTTCCGCCAGAAGTAACCCCGACTGTGGGATGATCCAGTACGATAAGTACAACAATTTGCGGATTGTCCGCAGGAGCAATTCCGCAGAAAGATGCCACATATCTGCCTGTGGTGTCGGTTTCAGGAGTCTGGGATGTACCGGTCTTTCCAGCCACACGATATCCTGTTACATATGCATTGCTTCCTCCACCTGAAGCAACGGTCTCCTCCAACATGTGAAGAAGGGTGCTTGCAGTCTCTTTACTCAAAACCTGTCTTACTACCTTTGTATCGTATCTCATTACCACATTGCCATGCTCATCGGTAAGTTCCTTAACTATTCTTGGAGTCAAAAGATTTCCACCATTTGCTATGGCACTGTAAGCAGTAATCAGCTGAATAGGAGTAATCTGCAGTCTCTGGCCAAAAGCTGCAACCGCCATGTCAATTTCCTTGGGATCCTTGTGTATGATGCTGTCTGCCTCACCAGTAAGACCAAGGCCGGTCTTTCTTGTAAAGCCGAAAGCATCCAGGTATGAATAATACTTTTTTATTCCAAGTTTTAAAGCAAGCTTTGCAAATACAGGGTTGCAGGAGTTCTTCATGGCTTCAAGAAATGTTTCATTGCCATGGTCGTAAGTTTTTCTCCAGCACCTGATGGTCCAGCCGGACAACTGCAAAGGAGCGTCATTAAGAACAGTGCCGATATTTGCAATTCCCTCCTCCAATGCAGCGGCAGCGGTAATTGCCTTGAAAGTCGATCCCGGTTCATAGGTGTCCGTAAGGGCTTTGTTCCTCCAAACCGTGGTGCTCAGTATCTGCACTGATTCAGAAGAATTTCCCGTCCATGATGACGGATCCATATCCGGAGGGCATGCATAGGGATCATTCAAGTTAAAAGTGGGCCAGGAGGCCATGGCAAGGATGTCTCCGTTGTTCGGATTCATTACAATACCCGCAGCACCACCTATCACCCCATGGTCAATAACTGCTTTCTGCAGAGCCTGTTCCACCATGTATTGTATTGTTATGTCTATTGTCAGGGTGGCGTTGTATCCATTAACCGGCTCTATTCTTCTTTCCGCGTCAAAGGGAAGTTCAACACCTTTTGCATCCACTTCCGTTACAATCCTGCCAGCCTTTCCTGCCAGCATCTTGTCAAGAGCAACTTCCACACCACATACAAGACCCTGGTCATCACGACCAGTAAAGCCTAGTATGTGGGCGGCAATGGAGTTGTTTGGATAGTATCTCTTTACATCCTCATCCACGTGTACGCCCTTTATCTTGTTTTTCTTTATCCATTCCTCCACCTGTTCGCCAACTTCAACATCTATCTTTCTAGCAATTTCCTTGTACCTTCCTACGGACTGCACTTTTTCAAGAACCGCCTCGTATTCCAGTTCAAGAATATCGGAAAGAGCTCTTGCAACGAGCTGCTGGTAAGCTTTTACATCTCCTCGTGCTTCGCCTTCCCTGATAATCGTCTGCTGGTTTACGGAAACCTGCCTTGCATTAACACTTATTGCCAGAATATTGCCGTTCCTGTCATAAATCGTGCCGCGGTTTGCAGGTATTATCCTTCCGTTGTTCTGCTGCAGGTATGCTCTTTTTTGATACTCCTCACCTCTTACAAATTGTATCCAGGCAATGCGCAAAAGAAGGCCAAATAATATAATGATAAAAATAATAACAAGAGCAGCACTTCTATTGCCTGCTCTTATCTTGATCATGGTATCATTCAATTTCTTTTTATTCATACTAAAAAAAGACATTTTGCATCCTCCCAGAAAGGTACATGTGTGTACATCCTATAAATATGCCTGACTTGTCAACATATACCTAAAAACGCTTTAATTTCATCAAGCACATTTTTATACCAGGGGGTGTTCTTTTCATCTTTGGTAAATATCATCTCGTGTATTTCTGTTTGCTCCGTAGGAACAACCTT
>JAAYLF010000245.1 GCA_012522035.1 Clostridiaceae bacterium | reverse complement strand
TATAGGGATAAATGTTCAAACTCTGCCATCAGACGAAAAAGATCAGGCTTCCTTTGTGGGAAGGCTTTATGCCCGTACTGGCGGAGTAAGTCTCAGCGTCAAGTCCGTTGTCAACAGACTTGAACCTACAAGACTTATCAAACTAAAAGCCAAACAGGTCGATGGAGTCAAAAACTTGAAAGAGGCATTGAACGCATTAAAGGATAACAAAGAAGAGCCTCATGAGTACAATTTCCTCGAAGGCATGGGATGTATAGGAGGATGCGTTGGCGGACCGAGAACCATAATTGATACTGAACAAGGAACAAGGTTTGCAAACCAGTTTGGTGAGGACTCTGTTATAATGACGCCGTTTGACAATGTAAATGTTATGAAAATACTTAAACAGCTGGGCATTAGCTCGATTGAGGAACTCATAACGAATGAAAAAACCAAAAAACTTCTAATTAGAGAATAATATTAAAAAAAGGATGCATCTTGAATATGATGCATCCTTTTATTCTTCCCTTATTTCTTTTCACTGAAGATGTAGTTGAGCCTTCCATAAGGAGCGCAGTCACCGTGCAAGTAGAAGGAGAATATGTCTCCCTGCCCTTCTTCAAGCTGATAGTTGTCAGCCCACTTGAACCTAATATCCACAAGATCATTGCTGGAAATACCCAACAAGGATTTCGGAACTTTCAACATCATTTTGTTGCCCTCGACTTTCATCTGGGCCTTGCCTACCTCTGTCCAGTTCCAGCCACCTTCGGACTTTTCCACTACTGCTTCATTTCCTGAAGGAGACTTGCGGTTGATGACAAAGTCGTAGCCTTCCCAGGTCTTGCTTCCACCCGTACTTATAAACAGATTCATCCACTGTGGATCTGATGATGATGTTATGTCTTCAACGGTCTGAACGTAGAAATAGATGTTGTCCTTGTCTTTTGCCACCTTCATCAGTTCAAAGTCGTTTCTGCCGGTTTCGTCCAGATATCTGAGTCTGTTCTTTCCTACTCCGAAACCAAAAGCATCTCTATCTACAGTATCTCCTGTATAGTCCTTGTAAACAGCAGTTACATTATCCCACTGATCAAAGCTGCCATTTATGTCAATTGTAATGTTGCCGCCTACATTGACTCTTGGTTCCACTCCTTTGAACAACCTTATGTAATACATCATCTGCATGTAGTAGTTGTCGCCAAAGCCGCCCTTCATTGGCTCAGCATCACGGCTGTTGTTGGGGTCGGCACAATCGACAAAGACAATTGGCTCATTGGGGTTGTTGGATGGCTGACGCTGAGCAACCCATTCGTTCCAACCAGTTATGAAGATTATCTTTGGATCGTTCTGGATTGCATATTCAAACTCGTTTGCAAAGTTGTATCCATACAGGAATGCATCTGGAGACTGATCATTTTCTCCATTGCGCCAGCTTCTGGTTCTGTTGTCGGTTGGATCATACCAAGCGGATCGACTGAATCTAACCGACTTGTTGTGCTGTGCAAGAGACACGCTCATTACCTCGGCTTCTCCCTTGCTGTTTCTGAATACCCATTGTTTCTCCTCAAAGTTCATCCATGGGAATCCGTCCTCATGATGAACAAACTGTCCGTTTTGAACTTCATTTGGCCATTGGGATTTCTTTATTCTGAAGAAGTCTTTTACCTCCTGTCTCAGTGCAGGATCATCAGGATGTCCAATGGCAAGAGGCTTTCCTTCCCAGAAGAACCACAAATGTTCATATTCAGGATACTTTTCGTAAATATCCTTGTAAATTGTATTTAATGTTTGCCCGGATGCGGAGTTGGTATAAAATGATATTTTGGGAACATTCCATCCTTGCTGATAGTAGTGGTCGAGAACCTTGAGCAGCTTTAAAGCTTGTGCGGAATATGTATAACCGTTAGTTGTGTCAAAGGTTAGGAAATCAACTCCAGCATCAGTCAGCATCTGCACATGCTTATGCATTACCCAAACGTCATCCGATGTGTAGTAGCCAAACAGTGGTTCAGCCCAGAAATGATGTGCTCCTACAGGACCGCCGCCTGCTGCTATCCAGTTCTTTTCAGAAAGTATGGCATCAGGATTATTCGTTACTATCTTCCAGTTGTCATGAGGACCTGACAGCCCATGCTGGCCTTGCCACAGGAAGTAAAATACGCCTACATACCTGTCTTCTCTTGGCGCAGGAGCCTCACCGTACTCAGGCAGTACTCTTCCCAGAGAATCCACACCTGCCAACGTACCGTTTACTTCTGAAAAGGGTCCCTCATATTTTTCCGGACCTTTCCGTCCTCCTACACAGCCAACAAAAGTGACCAACATTGTAATCACAATTAAATACATTATCAACCTTTTGCGAGCCATCTTAATACTCCCTTCACTTATTATTCAACTAAATTATATAACATTGTTGCGAGTATGTAAACTAATATAACTGTTTAATAATTGGTAATATCAACTTTTTAATATGCAAATAGTATTGACATAATATTATAGGTAAT
This sequence comes from Clostridiaceae bacterium, assembly GCA_012522035.1. Lineage (GTDB taxonomy): Bacteria > Bacillota > Clostridia > UBA1212 > DUPL01 > DUPL01. The sequence goes on along the minus strand of JAAYLF010000245.1, from coordinate 759 downwards.
ATAATATATTGACAGAATAATATTATACGGCGTATAATATTATTAAATTTTAACATTAACACATGAGGTGACGACATGGCATTTAATGTAACCACAACTCTGTTGGATGCGCTCGTTCTATCCGTGGTTTCCAAAGAGGATACCTATGGATATAAAATAACACAAGAAGTAAAGGAAGCTATCGACATTTCCGATTCAACGTTGTATCCTGTACTGAGGAGGCTGCAAAAGGACGACTGTCTTAACATATACGATGTGGAGCATTCAGGCAGAAACCGCAGATATTACAAAATCACCAACAAGGGAAAACTCCAGCTCGCCTTATACAGGGAGGAATGGGAAATCTTCAAAAAGAAAATCGACTATGTGCTAAAAGGAGACGATGATGATGAACAGGTTTGATGAAATACCAAACAGCAAGGATGAATTCCTGCAAAGCTTGGAGATGCTGCTTACTCCCCTTTCTGAAACCGAGAGAAAGGATGCCTTGTCATTTTACCTGGAATACTTCGATGAAGCAGGTTCCGAGAATGAAATGAGCGTTCTCAATCAGCTGGGCTCTCCAAAGTCTGTTGCAGACAAAATCCTTTCAGAAAGCGGATATTTCACGGAGGTGGATGAGGAAAAGAATGAGGGTGAAAATGATAAAAAGGAAGAAACCATAAAATCAAACACCCCCATTTCAAATACAAAATCCTCCATCACAAAAAACCCTGCATTACTCATACTTATTGTAATTGCAGCAATACTTACATTCCC
>JAAYLF010000244.1 GCA_012522035.1 Clostridiaceae bacterium | reverse complement strand
TTATGTTTATCCCATCGATGTAAATTCCGCCGAAATCAGCATCATACAGTCTGGCTATGCGATTAACAAGAGTTGATTCGCCTGCACCGGAATGCCCTACCACTCCTATGTGTTCTCCGGCTTTTACATCAACGTTGACATTTTTTAACACCATTCTGTTCGGCTCATAGCTGAAGGAGACATTCTCGATTTTGACATCACCCTTGAACTCCTTCTTTCTTACTGGATCTTTTTTCTCCTTAACTTCAGGTTCCGCATCTACAACCTCGAATATTCTATTTGCTGAGTTCATCGCTCTTGACCAGAACCTTACAAGCCTTGCAAACCACTGCATAGGACCATATATCATTCCCACATATCCTACCAGCGTTGCAATATCTCCAAAAAGGAGCTTGCCTTCAATTATAAGGAGTCCGCCAAAAATGTATATTGTCAGCGATCCCAGCCACATAACAAAGCTTACAATTGGAAAAACAGTTGAAGAGGTTATACCAATATGCATGTTGGCCTCACTAAAACGACTGCTCGCTCTTGAAAAATCTTCATTTTCCTTGTCCTCTTTTCCAAAAGCCTTTACAACTTTGAGTCCCATGAACGAGTCATTCATCCTTGCATTCATAGCCGAGCTTCGTTTGTGGGATCTTCCAAAAAGCTTGTAGAACTTGGGAAGCCATCTCCTGAAAAAGATGAAAATAAATGGTGCTGGTATGAGCACAAGCAGCGACAAGGCCGGTCTAATCGAAATCATCAATAGCGACACACCAATTATGTTTATAAAGTTGACAATCAGGTAAGGAAGTCCGTCAAGGAAAAACCACTGCACATGCTCGGAATCCCTGTTCACTCTGGTCATTAATGAACCAGTTTGCTTGTGCATGAAAAAGCTTATGGACAAATCCTGCATGCTTTTAAAAACATCCGTTCTCAAATTGAAGACAATATGGTTTGATAAGACTGCATTGATGCGTCCATACAGTATTGTTACAAATAAAGATACAAGTCTAAGAGCAAGTATAATTCCTACAAGGATTACAACCTTGCCATAGTATTTACCACTTTCACTAAGAACCTCGTCGTAAAAGATTTTATTGCCCAAAAGCGGATGCAAGAGAGCCAGTCCTGAAGAAATCAGTATGAAGATTATAATTGCGACCATGTACCATTTATATTTGCTTCCATATTTAAGAAGTCTGAAAAACACCTTTTTCCTATCTATACAGTGTATGCAAATCTTCTCTTCCTGATTTCTGTATGCCCTACCGCACTTTGGACAGACTGCGTTTCCTATATCCTGTCCTGCCAAATCCTCCTCGGTTATTTCCTTTCCTTCAGATATCTTGTTGGCAAGCTCTGTAAATGCACGCATTTTCTTTCCGAGGGTGTTTGTAAATTTGCACACAACAAAATCATCGCCATTTCTGTTGGCAGTTACGACGTTTGTTGCAGGCAGTATTTCAACCTTGAAATCCTTGAATTCAGCTATTGGGTATTCTTTATATTTTTTCTCTTCCCACGTTTCAATTATATCGGCAGTTTTCTTGCCTTTTTTCTTTCCGCTCTTATGTACAAAACCATCCATCAAGACCAAGCGATCCCCGGTTATAAATACCCATGAATCCATGTAAATATTGTCTAGAGTCATATCTGACTTTACACTTATCTTTATATCGCTGGCATCTATATCATGGGCTTTCAGGGCATCAATAATATATGATGGCATTACTTCCAAAGATCCTTTAGTATCCATTTTGCACCTGAACTTTCTTTCTAACAGTTATAATAATAACCATACCTTGCATAAGTCATCTTATGCCTGTTCCATGTCAGTCATGTCTAAAGCCTTGAAATCCTCACCAGTTAAAAATCTCCATTGACCCGGCTTCAAATCACCCAGTTCCAAGGATGCTATCTTTGTTCTTTTCAACCTGATTACCGGATGATTTATTTTTTCCAGCATCCTTCGAACCTGCCTGTTTCTGCCTTCCCTAATCATAACTTCTACAACTGCGTTCTTCCCCTCATATCCTATTACCTCCAATACACAAGGCAGTGTCATACCATCTTCCAACATCAATCCTTGTTCAAACTGTTTTATGTCGTCCTTGTCAGGCACACCTTTAACCAAAGCCTCATATGTTTTCCAAACTTCATGGGATGGATGGGTTAATTTCTGCATGAAAGCCCCATCATTGGTAATCAAAATCAATCCTTGCGTATCATAATCCAACCTGCCTACGGGAAAGAGTCTTGCATCAACACCCTTTATCAAATCAACAACACATTTTCTTCCTCTGTCATCACTCACTGAACTTAAAACTCCGGTAGGCTTGTTCATCATGATATAGTACTTTTTCTTTTCCGGATTGATTTCTCTACCATCTATCTCAACTTTGTCTTCACAAGTAATTTTCAATCCCATTTCTTCTACTTTTTTGCCATTTACATAAACTCTGCCTTGTTTAATTAATTCTTCAGCATCACGTCTTGAGCAAACTCCGCACATGGCAATATATTTTTGCAGCCTAATTTTTTCCATAAAAATCCCTTTTCCTTATTTCATGCTCATTATACATGAACAAATTTTTGATTGCAAGTATAAACAAGGAAAATAATGTGCAAGATAGACATGGACTTACAATTTTTTCATATGGAAGAGGGAGGTTTTCTTGAGAATCTGGATACAGGCAGAATTTGGTGATGACATCCATATTTTTATACATATTATGCTGTTTGGCATAATAATAAAGACATACAAGATTCCAAGTGATCCTCAAAAGGTAAAAAAGAAGAAGAAGAAAAAAAGAAAAGCAAAGTTCAAAGGAACTGAAATAACCCAAATTCTTTGGAAAAGTACAAAAAAAAGAAAAATTGATTATCTGGAATTCAAAGGAGATTTGGGTCTTGCGGACCCTGCACTGACTGCTGTAACAGTGGGGATGCTTTACTCTATTGTAGGCTCGCTAATAGGTTTTCTTTCAAATATTGCATTTATAAAAGAAACAAAAGTGCAAATCAATCCACGATACAACAATGCAATAATCAAACTGTATGCTGAATGTATATTTAAACTAAATATTGTTAATATTATATTTGCAGCAATACGATTGCTAAAACTATATATCAAAAAAAAGAAAGGATAAGTACTATGGCAAATCATCCAATAAACGGTTTAATGGAAACAGCAATGCAAAGCATAAAAGATATGGTGGATGTAAACACCATAATTGGAGATCCGGTTCAAACACCAGATGGTTTCGTGATTCTTCCAATATCCAAAGTTTCGTTCGGCCTGGCAGCAGGCGGTGGTGAATACTACGGAGACATAGATTTTTCAGAATCAAAAAAAGGTGATTCTCCACTTGATGACAAACTGATAACTCCTGTCAAATATCCTTTTGCTGGAGGAAGTGGTGCGGGTGTATGCATCACTCCTGTAGCGTTCATGGTTGTTGGAGGTGGAGATGTTCAGCTGCTGCCGGTAACCAGCAACACCGTGGCAGAACAGCTTGTAAAAATGATACCGGATCTAGTAAACAAGGTGAATAATATAATAGCCCAGAACAGGGAAAAAAAAGAGCAGGAAGAATTTGACGAACTGAGCATTTAGTTATTCCTCGTCCGTTTCGGAGATGTCGCTTGCGACATTCTCCTGAAGCGGAGGAAGTTCCGCCAAAGAAGAAATACCAACACTTCTAAGAAAATTGTCTGTAGTTCCATAAAGTATTGGTCTTCCCGGGCCGTCGCTTCTACCAACTTCCTTTACCAAACCTCTTTCTACAAGCTTTAAAAGACTGCTGTCGCTGTTGACACCTCGTATAAACTCTATTCCAGCCCTGGTAATGGGCTGATTGTATGCGATTACACTCAGTGTTTCCATGGCGGCTCTGGTAA
>JAAYLF010000243.1 GCA_012522035.1 Clostridiaceae bacterium | reverse complement strand
TTCTTGCGTCCTGGACAATGCAAGGCACAAGCCCGTCTTCATTAAAACTAATATTCTTAATCATTTCCTTGTCCATATTACAAAACTCCTTTGGTCGATAATACTCCCTTTTGATTTGGATCATAACTTGTTGCCTGCCTCAAGGCATGGGCAAAAGCTTTGAAAACACTCTCAATAATATGATGAGTGTTGGTTCCATAATGAACAATAATATGAAGATTCATACCAGCATTGTTTGCAAGGCTGGTAAAAAACTCCTGAACCGTTTCAGTTTCAAACTCTCCCAAACGCACGCAGGGTATTTCGCCTTTCAATACAAAAAAGGATCTGCCGCTAAAATCAATTACAACCTCGCTTAATGCCTCATCCATCGGTATGACGCTATGCCCATATCTTTTAATCCCTTCCTTGTCACCAGCAGCTTCCTTCAGCAGTTTTCCAATAACTATGCCAACATCCTCCACGGTATGGTGGCAGTCCACATGCAAGTCACCTTTTGCCTCAACCGTCAACCCCATGCCGGCATGTTTTGCAAAAAGCTCCAGCATGTGGTCGAAAAAACCTATGCCGGTATTTACTTCACATGCGCCGCAATCAAGGTTTAGTGAAGCTTCAATTCTTGTTTCTTTCGTTTCCCTTTTTACATATGCTTTCCTGTCCATAATATCCCTCATTCCATGTCTTTAATAAGAGATAGAAACTTGTCCATCTCCTCATCAGTTCCTATGGTAATTCTAAGATAATTGTCAATTCTATAAGTTTTGAAATGGCGAACCAAAACACCATTTGCTCGCAAGTAGCCCATAATCTCTTCTGCATTTTTTTCTTTATGGGTTATAAACAAAAAGTTTGTCCTGGAATCAAGCACCTGGTATCCAAGTTCCACAAGTTCACTTTTCACTCGCTCTCTTGTGGAGACAATTTTTTCTATGACAGATTCGTAATACTCATCATCCTTTATTGCAGCTTCGGCTGCAACTATAGCTAGCCTATCCAGCGTGTATGAGTTAAAAGAATCCTTTATCCTGTTTAATCCGTCAACAAGTTCCTTGCTGCCGCATGCAAACCCTATCCTCATGCCTGCAAGAGCTCTTGACTTCGACAATGTCTGTACAACAAGCAGATTGTCATACCTATCAACAAGCCCGATACAGCTGTCTGCACCAAAATCCACATACGCCTCATCTATTATTACCACATCCTCCGGATGGGCTTTAAGAATTCTTTCAATTTCACCAACATCCAGTGCCATGGATGTGGGTGCATTTGGGTTTGCAATGACAACATTTCCTTTTTCCCTGACAAAAGCATCCACATCTATTGTAAAATCCTCTTTCAAAGAGATCTTTTTGTATTCAACTTCACACAAGTCGCAGTACACGGTATAGAAACTGTAGGTAATATCGGGGATGAGTACTTTTTTATTCTTGTCAAAAAACGCAAGAAATGAAAAGGCCAAAACTTCATCCGAACCATTTCCTGCAAACACGCACTCAAGTGGAAGCTTGTGCTTGTTGGCAAAAGCCTTTCGCGCCACGTACGCATCAGGTGCAGGATACAATCTCAAGGATTCATTTACACTTCGGCAAATTGCTTCAATGACTCTGGGGGACGGAGGATAAGGACATTCATTCGTATTTATTTTAATAAATGTTTCTCCTTCCTTCGGTTGTTCACCAGGCACATAGGGTATTAGATTTTTTGTGCGTTTGTTAAAAAACTTGCTCATCTTCACACCTTGCCTTCACACTTTTTGCATGAGCTGTAAGCCCTTCAGCCATTGCCATATTGTATGCATGCCTGCAATCCTTGAAAAAGCCCTCTTTTGTATAGTTGACAATACTGGTTCTCTTTACAAAATCCCATACTCCCAAAGGAGAAGAAAATGCAGCCGTTCCTCCTGTTGGCAATACGTGATTTGAACCGCAGAAGTAGTCACCCATGGGTTCAGGTGAATATTCGCCGACAAATATTGCTCCGGCATTGTAAAACTTATCTATTAGTTCATCCGTAAGAATCTTGTCGTTCAACATAAGCTCCAGGTGTTCAGGAGCAATTGCATTGGACAAAGCAGCAGCCTCATTTATATTGTCAACAACAATTATTGCTCCGTTATTCTCAATGGACTTTTTAGCTATCGCATTTCTTTCCAAGGATTTAAGTCTTTCACTTACCTTTTCCCTTACCTTTTCAGCTACATACATGCTGGTAGTAACCAGTATGCTGGCTGCCATTGCGTCATGTTCAGCCTGGGATAACAGATCCGCCGCAATATAATCGCAATTTGCAGTTTCATCAGCAACAATAAGTATTTCCGATGGTCCTGCAATCATGTCGATTCCCACATCACCAAAAACGAGGTTCTTTGCACAAGCCACATAAGCGTTGCCAGGACCTGTTATCTTGAATACCTTGGGAACTGACTCGGTACCATAGGCCATGGCAGCTATAGCCTGTGCTCCTCCAATTTTGTAAATCCTGTCTGCACCTGCCATCTTCGCAGCTTTTAAAATAACGGGAGAAACACTTCCATCCTTCAATGGAGGCGTGCACATGATTATCTCTTTGACGCCTGCCACTTTTGCTGGAATAATGTTCATCAAAACAGAAGAAGGCAATGGAGCACTTCCTCCTGGAACATACACGCCCACCTTCTGTATGCTATATACTCTAATGCCAAACCTTGAGCCGTCTTCCCTTTCAATATTCCAGCTCTTCTCAAGTTCCCGCTGATGAAAGGTAAAAATATTTTCCTTTGCTTTTTGAAGTGCAACCTTCAAATCCTCGTCTATCTTTGCCCTTTCTATCTCCTCGTCCGTAACTTCAAAACTGTCGAGCACCACATTGTCAAACATTCTTGTATACTTTCTGACGGCTTCATCTCCCGAAGTCCTGACATCCTCCAGGATCTTTTTTACCTTTTCTCTAATTTCCTCATTAAATGTTTTTCTTCTATCATAAAAGTTTGCAAGATACTCATTCTTATCTTCATTAATATAGATGCGCATAGTTATCTCCTCTTTAATCAAGCTGTTTTCTTATGGAATCCAATATTTTAGATATCCTAAGCCTCTCTATTTTCATACTTACCTTGTTTACAATCATTCTTGCACTGATATCACATATGGTTTCCAAAACCACAAGTCCATTTTCTTGAAGAGTCTTTCCGCTTTCAACTATGTCCACAATAACCTCGGACAATCCAACCAAAGGAGCAAGTTCAACAGACCCGGACAACACAATTATCTCAACGCTCTCACCTTTTACACGCTGGTAGTATTCCCTTGAGATGTTTGGATATTTGGTGGCAACCCTTTTGCTTGGTAAGGAATCCAGTTTCCCCTTGAGACTTTCCGGACCTGCAACACACATCCTGCATTTGCCTATCCCGAGATCAATAACCTCGTACAAATCCCTGCCTTCTTCAAGCAGTGTATCTCTTCCGCATATCCCAATGTCTGCTGCACCGTATTCAATGTAAGTAGGAACATCCGACGGCTTTACAAGAAAAAAACGAACCTTGTTTTCCTCATCGGTAATAATCAGCTTTCTGGTATCTTCAAGCAGTCCCGACGTATCAATGCCTGCTTTTGCAAAAAGGTCAGCAGCCTGTTTTGCCAGTCTTCCTTTAGCCAGTGCTATATTCAAATACTTCATAACGCATTACCCCATTCGATGATGTCGTGAAACTCAATTATGCGATCAGCACCATTGTTGAAATTTATGTACCTGACCTTGCCATCTTCCCTTACATACAGAAACATTTTAAAGCCTTCGTTTCTGGCAAACTCTACAGCTTTATCTTCATCATATTCGGAAATGTCCAGATGGGTTGAAATGTTGTTTTCTCTGAAAAACTGCGATATTTCAATGGCTTCCTTTCTGTACTTCCTGACAAAACCAGCAAACGCATCACAAGTTGGAGTCACACCGCATGTTCCCTGTCTATTCAATGCCTTCATCAAAATGTTGATTCCAAGACTGAAACCGGATGCGGGTATTCTCTTTCCAAAGTTGCCTGTAAGGGTGTCGTATCGTCCTCCTCCCAAGTATGGAAAACCAACACCGTAGGTATAACCTTTGAAAATGGTTCCTGTATAGTATTTCAAACCTCCCACCATTCCAAGGTCTATTGACACGTATTCACTCAGCTTGTAATCATCAAGAATCCTTAATATCTCCCTTAGAGTTTCAATGGCATTCAAACTTTTTTCGTTATGAGCATACATGGCAGCCTTGTCCAGAATGGTGGCATCACCAAACAGTTGAGGAATACTGAGTATAAGTTCGCTCACCTTGTCATTTACTCCTTTGGTCTTGAGCATAAGTTCCAGCCCGGCAAAATCCTTCTTCTCCACCAAAAGCCTAGTCTCTTCGGTCTCTTTTTCGCTGAAACCGCATTCCTCCATTATGCCAATAAAAAATTCGGAATGACCCATGTCTATCTGAAAATTCTCAAGACCTGCAAGAAGCGATATTTCAATAGCCTTTGCAATCACTTCCGCATCGACAAGGCAGCCATCCTGTCCCATGATTTCCACACCTGCCTGTGTGAACTCATTGGTCTTTCCTCCACCTACATCGTTAAATCTGAATACATTTCCTATGTAAAACAGCTTTTTTGGCACTGCTTTGTCGCCTGAAAGCTTTGTTGTAAACACTCTTGCAGCGGGAATTGTCAAATCAGGACGCAATACCAGGATATGACCGTTTTTGTCGGTCAGTTTGTACATCATTTCACTATCCATGGTATTGGGTCCTGATGTAAAGACATCATAATATTCCAGTGTGGGAGTAATTATTTCATAATACCCACACATTCTCAAGTGTTTTCTTATGTCGGCTTCCAGGTTCCTCATGTTGAAACATTCTTCAATTAATATATCCTGCATGCCTTCAGGTGTATATATTTGCTTCATTTCAAACCTCCTTCACTTTATCGTAATAAAGCAATAAAGTGAACATAGTTTACATTAAAACCCCTGTCATGTCAAGCATTATATATGCGAAAGCTTTGCATAAGCCAGCATAAGCCTTTTCATTCCCGTACTGTCAAACTGTATCTCAACAATGGTTTTGTCACCACTGCCTTCCATCTTCACAATTGTGCCATTGCCAAACTTCTTGTGTTTTACCCTGTCGCCCACCTTGAAATCATTGGCAGAAACCGTCTCAGTTTTTTGATTCAGGGCTTTTACATCACCAACGCTGTTGACAACACGTCCAAAAGCTCCCTTTCTGACAGCGCCAGTCCTGAAGTTTGTACTTTTTTCGCTTTTATCTTTCTCATTCTCAGCACCTATCTCAAGCTCCCTCAAAAATCTTGAAGGAACCCTGTAGTTCGTTCTTCCGTAGAGAAGTCTAAGCCTTGAATGGGTAAGATACAGTTTTTTCATTGCCCTTGTTATTGCAACATAACAAAGCCTTCTTTCCTCTTCAACTTCTTCAGGCAGCTCTGCACGCATGGAAGGAAAAGTACCCTCTTCCATGGCAATTACAAACACAACAGGAAACTCAAGTCCTTTTGAGTTGTGTATGGTCATGAGTGTAACCATGTCCGCATCTTCATTCTCCTGCCTGTCCATATCGGTACTAAGGGCTATGGTCTGCAAAAACGAAGTCAGGTTGTTAAGACTTTCCGCTTCAGGAGATTCTTGAATTTCGTTTTCATATTCATTTGCCACGGAAATGAACTCCATAAGGTTTTCTATGCGCGACTCGGCTTCATCCGTGTTTTCCCTCTTTAGTTCATCAATCATCCCCGACTCATATATCACATATTTAACATACTCGGATATGCCCATTGAATCCTTTTTCATCATCATATCCATAATCTTGAGGGCAAAACTTGTCAGCTTTGTTGCGGTTCTTGACAACTCAGAATAGTTTCCCGCATTGAGAAACACATTCAACACATTTGTGCCTTCCCTCATTGCAATATCGTATGCGTGGTTATATGAAACATCTCCAATTCCCCTCTTTGGAACATTGATAATCCTTCTTAATGCCACATCATCCAAAGGATTGTCCAATACCCTGAGGTAGCATACAATATCTTTTATTTCCTTTCTGTCAAAGAACTTCAAACCGCCATATACCCTGTAAGGTATTCCAAACCTGGAAAGGGCTTTCTCTATTGTCTGGGACAGGGCATTTATTCTGTAAAGAATGGTAAAATCCGAATATTTCATTCCATTGCGGACACCATCCTGAATAGCACTTACAATATACAAAGCTTCATCGTTATGATCGTCAGCTTCGTATCTTGTTATGGGTTCTCCTCTTCCCTGCTCGGTCCAGAGTCTCTTGCTGCGCCTCTCTGTATTGTTCCTAATTATTTTGTTTGCCGCATCCAGTATGTTCTGCGTTGATCTATAGTTCTGCTCCAGCTTGATTACCTTGCAGTCATGATATTCATTCTCAAACTCCAGTATGTTCCTTATATCCGCGCCTCTGAAACCATAGATGCTCTGGTCGTCATCTCCAACCACGCACAGGTTCTTGTACTTTGATGCAAGCAAGCGGACAAACTCATACTGGGCCATGTTCGTATCCTGGTACTCATCCACCATTATGAACTTGAACTTTTCCTGGTAATATTCAAGAACATCAGGATTCTCCTTGAACAGTTTTATCGTCATTAGTATCATGTCGTCAAAATCCATAGCATTGTTTGCCAGCAAGGTTTCCTGATACATTTTGTATACATCCGCAACCATCCTGTACATGTGGTTGTTGTATGTATTATAGGTCTTGGTGAAATCCTTCCAGGATATCATTTCATCCTTCGCTCTTGATATGTAGTTCCTTACAGCTCTGGCGTCGAGGTATTTCTCATCTATGTTCAATCTCCTAAGACATTCCTTCAAAACCACTTGCACTTCGGATTCATCATATATTATGAAGTTGGAACTGAAACCTATTCTATCAGCATACCTTCTCAATATTTTTCCGCATGCTGCATGGAATGTGTTTATCCAGATGCCATAAAGATTTTCCTCGCCCAATAAAAAAGAAGCCCTCTCAGCCATTTCTCTTGCTGCTTTATTGGTAAAAGTAATTGCCAGGATATTGTACGGGCTTACACCACAATTCTTTATCAAGTGGGCAATCCTGTATGTGATAACCCTGGTTTTACCACTACCAGCTCCTGCAAGAATAAGTAGAGGGCCTTCCACATGAGTGGCTGCCAAGTATTGTTCATTATTAAGTTCCTTCTTCAGATCCATTACAAGCTCCTTTGCCTTAAAACTTCATACATAACCAAACCGGCTGCAACAGATGCATTCAAAGACGTTATCTTTCCAACCATTGGAATAGATAATACAAGATCACATTTCTTCTTGACAAGGCTACCCATACCTTTGCCTTCGCTTCCAACCACTACGGCTACAGGTCCTTTCAAATCACAGTTGAAAAGACTGTAATCTCCATCCGCATCAGTGCCAACAATCCAAACCCCTTCCTTCTTCAATTTATCAAGGGTCTGGGAAATGTTGGACACACGCGGTATCTTCATATGTTCAATAGCACCCGCAGAGGTTTTTGCCACTGCCGCGGTAAGTGGTACCTGCCTTCTTTTTGAGATTACAATGCCATGTGCTCCTGCCGCATCAGCACTTCGAATAATTGCACCAAGGTTGTGAGGATCCTGTATTTCATCAAGGACAATAACAAAAGGATCTTGTCCAAGATTCCTTGCATGTTCCAAGATATCTTCCAATGTGTCGTACTTCCTGGCGGACAAATATGCCAAGACGCCCTGATGGCTGCTTGTGCCTGTTATCGCAGTCAGTTTTTCCTTTGTTGTGATACTGAAGATAATTCCTTTCTCTCTTGCCAGGGTCTTGATTACTCCTATTGACCCGCCATGCTCATTTACAAGCAAAATCTTGTTAATGGGCGTATCGCCTTTCAATGCCTCAATTACAGCATTTCTTCCGTATATAAATTCATTGTCAATACTCATTAAAGCCTTTCTCCTTGTTCATTAATTCATAAGAACGCTCCAGAATATGATACATGCGTTCCGTCTGGTTGGTTAGATACAGATATCCAATCAGACACTCAAAACCCGTTGCATACCTGTAATCAGTTATATCCGCATTCTTGGGATGCGTATGAGTATTGGCATTTCTGCCCCTTCTCACAATCTCCTGTTCATCAGGAGTAAGAATGTCCGCAAGCTCATGAACCATGAAGGACTGGGATTTTGCCCTTACATATGTTATGGCGTGTACATGCAATTTATGAACATTCCTTATTCCTGATGAAACAAGTTTCTCTCTAATAAACAATTCAAAGCCCGAATCGCCAATATATGCCAGTACAAGAGGGGGAAGCATCTTCGCATCTTTTATGTTGTACTTTTTGTCTTCCATAATTCCTACCATTAATTGGACTTCGCCTTTTTCGACCAGGAATCCTTCAAAGATACTGTTCTGTTGAACACAGGTTTCTCTGGTGTATGATCATTGTCTGTGCTGAAATAACCAAGCCTTAGGAACTGGAAGTGCGCATTCTTTTCACTATTGGCAAGATAAGGCTCAACATATGCGTTTGTCACTACCTTCAGGGAATCCGGATTCACCTTTTCTATGAAATCGATGCCGTCGGAATCATCCAAGGGGTCTTCCTGCAGGAAAAGCTTGTCATACAAACGAACCTCGCTCTTTACCGCATTGTGGGCAGCTACCCAGTGTATGGTACCCTTTACCTTTCTTGTTGGGAGCCATCCACCTCTGGACTCTGGATCATAGGTTGCGTGCACGACAGTCACATTGCCGTTCTCATCGGTTTCATAAGAAGTACATTTTACATAATACGCATATTTGAGTCGTACTTCATTGCCAGGATAAAGTCTGAAATACCCTTTTACAGGTTCTATCATAAAGTCATCCCTTTCAATATACAGAACCTTTGAGAACTCAACCTTTCTCTTGCCCATTTCAGGATTCTCCGGATTTACTTCCGCTTCAAATTCCTCAATCAAACCGTCATCATAGTTGTCAATTACAAGTTTGATAGGATCAAGAACAGCCATTCCTCTTGGTGCGTTTTTGTTAAGGTCTTCCCTGACGTAATGCTCAAGAAGCGCATAGTCTACAACACTCAAAGTAGTTGAAACTCCAACTGCCTCAATGAAGTTTCTTATGGCCTGCGGTGTGTAACCTCTTCTTCTCAGTCCACGAAGGGTTGGCATTCTTGGATCGTCCCAGCCAGACACCACATTGCTCTCCACAAGTCTTCTAAGCAGCCTTTTGCTCATGACTGTATGAGTAAGGTTAAGTCTTGCAAACTCGGTCTGACATGGCTCAGGGTCAAAAGGACCGCACTCCCTGATCACCCACTCGTAAAGTGGTCTGTTGTTCTTGAATCCTATGTCACACAAGGAATGAGTTATTCCTTCAAAGGCGTCCTCAAGAGGATGCGCAAAGTCATACATGGGATATATGCACCACTCATCTCCTGTTCTGTGGTGTGTTGCGTAAAGTATTCTGTAAAGAACAGGGTCCCTCATGACAATGTTTGGAGAAGCCATATCTATCTTGGCTCTCAGTACTCTTGATCCTTCTTCAAACTCACCGTTCTTCATACGTTCGAACAGATCAAGATTCTCATCAACGCTCCTGTCCCTGTAAGGGCTGTTCTTGCCAGGTTCGGTTAATGTACCCCTGTACTCCCTTATTTCATCAGGACTGAGATCGCAGACGTATGCAAGCCCCTTCTTAATGAGCTTAACGGCACACTCGTACATTTTGGGAAAATAATCGGAGGCGTAGTAAATACCATCCCATTTGAATCCCAGCCATTTTATATCTTCCTTTATGGCCTCGACATACTCTTCATCCTCTTTTTCCGGATTGGTGTCGTCAAAACGCAGATTGCAAAGACCGCCAAACTTTTCGGCAGTACCAAAGTCAACGCAAATTGCTTTTGAGTGTCCTATGTGCAAATATCCGTTGGGTTCGGGGGGAAATCTTGTGTGAACCCTTTTTCCGTAATACCTGCCACCTTCTTTTATGTCATTGGCCACCATTTCATGAATAAAGTTGGTTGTTACAATTTCGTTGTCCATCTTAACCTCCCAGTTTGCTAATACCTAATTCCATTCTTCTTAGAGATTCTTCCTTACCCAATATTTCTGCAATTTCCGTAGCCCCACCGGGACTTACTTCAACTCCGCTCAATGCAGTTCTCATAGGCCAGAGCAGCTGGCTGTTCTTGCATCCCAGTTTTTCCGCCAATTCCTTGAGACCTTCATACAAGCTGCTTGATGTAAAATCCTGCGCTTCTTTCAGATAGTTGTATCCTTCCTTCAGGTAAACCAATGAGTTTTCCAAATCAGTTTTCATCTTTTTGTGGACATATATCTGAATATCATAATCAGGCAGTTGCGCAAAGAAGGATACCTTCTCCGGTATTTCAGTAAGAACTTCCGTTCTCTTTTGTATAAGGTTGGCAATCTTCTTCATCTGCTCTTCTGTCAGTGAAGAATTGGTACCTTTTTCGATATACGGTTTTGCAACCTCATAAAACTCATCAAGGTTCATCCTTCTTATATGTTCACCATTCATCCACGTCAGTTTCTCAATATCGAAAATGGCGGGTGACTTGCTGAGCCCTTCCAGGTTAAAGGATTTTTCAAGCTCCTCCAAGGTGAATATCTCCTCATTATCTTTCGGACTCCAACCCAGCAGAGCTATATAGTTTAGTATCGCCTTGGGCAGATAACCTCTTTCAACCAAATCCTGGAAAGATGCATCTCCATGCCTTTTTGAAAGCTTTGTGTGTTGGTCTTTCATGACCGGTGGAAGATGAATGTATGTGGGTATCTCCCAGCCAAAGGCCTTGTACAAAAGGTTGTACTTGGGCGTTGATGATAGATACTCATTACCCCTTACAACATGTGTTATCTTCATCAGATGGTCATCCACAACATTGGCAAAATTGTATGTTGGATATCCATCGGACTTGAGAAGCACCTGATCCTCCAGAGTCTTGTTTTCAATTGTTATTTCACCATACACCACATCGTGAAAGGTTGTGGTTCCTTCGGTAGGCATCTTCTGCCTTATTACATAAGGAACATTGTAGCTTAGATTTTTCTCCACTTCTTCCTTGTCCAGATAACGGCAGTGCCTGTCATAGTTTAAAGTATCACCAAGCTCGCTGGCACTCTTCTTCAAAGAATCAAGTCTTTCTTTTGTACAAAAGCAGTAGTATGCCTCTCCCTTGTCCACCAATTCCTGAGCATACTTCTTATACAAATGAAGTCTTTCACTTTGAATATACGGGCCGTAATCGCCGCCCACATAAGGACCTTCGTCGTATTTGATGCCTGTCAGTTCAAGAGTCTTGAATATGGCATCCATGGCGCCTTCCACATATCTTTCCTTATCCGTGTCCTCTATTCTTAATATGAACTTGCCTCCGTTTGATTTTGCAATAAGATACTCATAAAGAGCCGTCCTTAAATTACCTATATGCATGTACCCCGTTGGGCTTGGGGCAAATCTTGTCCTCATGTCTTCCCTCCAATAATTACATATATCCTTAAAATTATATAATCACTATTTAACCGTGTCAACAATCTTTACTCAAGCATCTTCCAGAAAGCTTCCTCATCTATAATAGTGACGCCAAGTTCCTTTGCCTTTTGCAGCTTGCTCCCCGCATCCTCTCCAGCAAGCACGTAATCAGTATTTTTCGACACACTGCTCAGGCATTTGCCTCCTCTTTCCTCTATAAGTTTCTTTGCCTCCGCTCTCTTCAGACTTGGCAGCGTTCCCGTCAGTACAAAATTCAGACCTTCAAACCTATTGTCCTGCTTTAAATCTACTTCTTTGTCCTCCATGTTTACTCCCGCTTCCTTCAAACGCTCGAGAGTGTGAGTTGTCTGAGGCATCCTGAAAAAATCATATATGCTTAAAGCAGTCGCATACCCAATATCATCAATGGCAATCAAGTCCTCCACGGTTGCCTTCTGCAGCCTCTCCATTGACCTGAATTGTTTTGCAAGCTCTTTGGAATTTGCCACTCCAATATGTCTTATACCCAGTCCGAAGATAAGCCTGTACAGTTCGTTCTTCTTGCTGTTTTCAATATTCTCCAAAAGCCTGTTTACAGACTTTTCTCCCATTCTCTCAAGGCTGACAAGCTTCTCTCTTTTTTCATGCAGAGTGTACAAATCAGGAATGTTGGTTATGAATCCTTCGTCTATGAGTCTTTGTATCAGACTAGGTCCAAGACTTTCAATATTCATGGCATCCCTTGAGGCAAAATGTACAATCCCTCTGAATAATCTAGCCGGACACTCGATTCCGATACACCGTGCAGCTGCTTCTCCTTCCTCCCTTACAACTTCAGAACCGCATACCGGACAGTTTTCCGGCATGACAAATTCCTTTCTCTCGTAGCCGTCATTTCTTGCGTCCTTGTCCACAGAAACTATTGCTGGAATAATATCTCCAGCCTTCATTACCTCCACCATGTCTCCAACCATAATATCCTTTTCCCGGATGTAATCCTCATTGTGAAGTGTTGCCTTCTGGACTGTGGAACCGGCAAGAAAAACTGGTTCCAAAATTGCAAGAGGTGTTAGGACTCCTGTCCTTCCCACATTGACCTCGATATTTACAAGGCGGGTAAACTTCTTCTCTGCAGGGAATTTGTACGCCACAGCCCACTTGGGAGACTTTGTGGATTCGCCCAATATCTCTCGGTGGGAAAACTTGTTTACTTTTATAACCGCACCATCGATATCGTATGGAAGTTTCAGCCTTTCGCTACCGATGCCTTCAACGCTCTCCCAGACCTCTTCAGGTGTTCTGC
This sequence comes from Clostridiaceae bacterium, assembly GCA_012522035.1. Classification (GTDB taxonomy): domain Bacteria; phylum Bacillota; class Clostridia; order UBA1212; family DUPL01; genus DUPL01. The sequence goes on along the minus strand of JAAYLF010000243.1, from coordinate 1,990 downwards.
ATGTCTTGAAACCTGGACTAACCTTGAAACCAAGTTCCTTGAGCAGAAGCAATGCCTCGTCATGGCTTTCAATACTGATTCCATCTTCAATTTCCTGCAGATTGAATATGAATATGTCCAGGTTTCTTCTTGCACATACTCTTGGATCGAGCTGTCTTAACGATCCTGCTGCAGCATTCCTGGGATTTGCAAATAAAGGAAGTCCCTTTTCCGCCTGTTCCTCATTTGCCTTTTCATAAGCACTGTGCGACATGAACACCTCGCCTCTAACCACGAGGCTAACAGGGCGCTTGAGCTTCAAAGGCACAGACTTTATGGTCTTTATGTTCTCAGTAACATCCTCGCCCACAAAACCGTCACCTCTTGTAGCTCCGGTTCTTAAATACCCATTTTCGTATGTAAGGGTCACGCTTAAGCCGTCTATCTTCTTTTCAACAACAAATGACACATCTTCTCCAGTCGCATGCCTTATTTCCCTGGACACCTTGCCAACAAAAGACAAAAGCTCCTCTTTTCCAAACACATTATCCAAACTCTTTAGCGGAACCCTGTGCGTAAACTTTTGAAAACTTGAAAGAGGGACTCCACCCACTCTTTGCGTTGGTGAATCTTCAGTTACTAATTCAGGATATTTTTCTTCCAGACTTTTGAGCTCGTTGTATAAAATGTCATACTCATAATCGGATACACTGGGATTGTCCAGAACATAATACTCATGGTTGTACCTGTTTATGAGTTCCTTAAGTTCTTCCACGCGTTTTTTGATATCTTCCATAAAAACTCCCCGTATAAAAAGATATAATGTCGCAACAACGACATTATATCATTAATGACAATATTTCACAAACAGAAACAAGACTACATTAGGTATTCGGATATGTCTCCAAAATCAAACCCTTTATGGAAGGCCATGTTCAATCCATCCGATATGGCAGTGGCCATTCTCTTTATACTTATATCTATATTCTTTGGTGTTACCACCATGTCAGCACCACAGGTTTGCGAAATGCTGGTTATCAAACTGGGCTCCAGCTCTCCACCTTCAGCTTTTTCAAGAAGGTCTTTTGCCAGCGTCAATGCATCCACCACCGTGGGGACGCCTATTGAAACCACCGGTATTTTCAATGTTTCCTGGGACAACTCCATCCTTCTGTTTCCAACTCCCGAACCAGGAACAATACCTGTATCGGACAATTGAATTGTAGTGTTTATTCTCGATGTTTTTCTTGATGCAAGAGCATCGATGGCAAAAACAATATCCGGTTTAATCCTTTCAACCAGACTCAGTATTATTTCACTCGTTTCAATACCTGTTATGCCAAGCACTCCGGGAGCGACTGCACAGACATTGCCAAGACGCTCATCCAATTCCAGCTGAAGGCTTTTATCTGTAATGGCATGCCTTGTAATTATCATGGTTTCGACCACCTTGGGCCCCAAGGAGTCCGGTGTTATGTTTCTATTGCCTAGACCTGCAACCATGATGGAAGGATCCTTTTTGTGAAGTCTTTTTGTAAAGTACTCCACCTCCTCGCAGAGAGTGTATGCCAGTTCCCTGTGCACCTCCAAGGTGTTAAGCTCTCCTTCCTTAAGTTCAAGAGTAACATAAACACCCTTCTTTTTCCCTATTACCCTCTCCGCCTCGTCACTTTCTATCTTGATGCGGGTTATAAGTATGTGGTCCTTTTCCTCGGTAGTCACGGTCATTCCTTCAGGCAGCTGCCTTTGCGCCTTCATTACTCCGGATCGCTTTTCATCAATCATTTCACGAGCTTCAAGTGCCAAGTCTGTTCTCATCTGCATAAATCTTCCTCCTGATCAAACAAATTTACTCTAAGTTTCTCCAATTTGGAAGATTTTATGCATAAAAAAAGTGTCTCCGACACATCAGCTCCCCTAGCCCCTCAATCTTGAGGGGAACTAGGGTGTTTCTTTTTTTTACTGTTTGTCTTATAATAACAACATGAACATATTGCAAGAAATATTTAAT
>JAAYLF010000242.1 GCA_012522035.1 Clostridiaceae bacterium | reverse complement strand
GGGCTGCATTATCCAAGAACCCAACTCCACCTTTTGGCGGTTTCTGTGATGTCTTTACCACGGAATTCAGCAGAGACATAGAACCTACCAGGGAAGGCGGTCTTAACGACAACTTCTACAACCAGCTGGCTATAAACATAAGAAGGTTCAAGGGTACAGGCAAACCGGAACATGAGCCAACGCCCAAAACCATAACAATTGATGGCGATTTTGGCGACTGGGATGACATTCTGCTTGAGTACAGGGATGACATGTACGACATTTCCGTCAGGGATGCAAAAGGTATTGGCAACAACCGCTATATCAACACCTCCGGCAGAAACGACTTCAAGGTTTGCAAGGTAACCCATGACAATGACAACATATATTTCTATGTGGAAACGGTAAAGCCCATAACTCCCTATGACGGGCCTTACTGGATGAATCTGTTTATTAGAGTCAAGGGTAAAGGAGCCCACGACAAGTCCTGGGAAGGCTTTCAATATATTCTCAGCAGAAGAAATGTAGGAGAAGACTACACCCGCCTTGAAAGAAGCACCGGAGGCTGGAACTGGGAAATTGTCTATGATTATGTGGAATACAAAGTAGCGGAAAACAAGATGGAACTTGCAATTCCCCGTTATGCTCTAGGTCTTGACAATGCCAAAACCATTGATATTGAGTTTAAATGGTTTGACAACATGCAGCATGAAGGAGATCCATTGGAATTCTATTTAAACGGCGACACGGCACCAAACCAGAGGTTTGCTTATTCATACAGATATCTTGGTGATGGCAAAGGCACTACTTTGACAATAGCTTTGGGAGCAGGAATGGTTGTACTTGCAATTTTGATTGTGGTAGTAATATTAATATCAAATAAAAAGAAGAGGGATATGAATGGTTAAAGATGTATTCTATGAACTGCCTGCGGGGAGTGTAAAGATCGACGGGCTGTTTGAAGACAAAATCAACATTATTGTGGAGAACACACTGAAGAAACTCAATTATGAGAAACTTGTGGACTTTTTCAGACTCACCCTTAATCAGTTTGCCACGGGGGAATTCTGGGGGAAAACAGTGCGTGCAGGCTGTCTGCTGTATAAGTTCACCCAGGATAAGGAACTGTTTGGAATCCTGGAAGAGACGGTAAATGATATGCTGTCTGTACAAAAGGAGGACGGATGTATAAGTACAGTACCATATGAAACCCAGCCCAACGGTACTCACGGCTCCGATTTGTGGGAGCGAAAGTATGCAATGCTTGGGCTTCTTTCCTTCCATGACATTACAGGCAGAGAAGATGTTTTAAACGCAGTAATGAGACTTTGCGACTACACTATTTCACAGGTGGGAAATAGCCCAAAAACACCAATTACAGAAACAGGCTGGGCGTTTTACGGTATAGAATCCAGCTCCATCCTTGAGCCTGTTGTGAGATTGTATGGTCTGACAAAAGAAAAGAGATATCTTGATTTTGCAAAATATATCATAGATTCAGGGGCATGCAAGAGGGAGAACATCTTTGAGGCAATATACAAAAAGGATCCGAAAGACATAGGCAGCAATGGCATACCTGAAGAAAGCATTGCCAAAGCCTATGAGATGATGTCCTGCTTTGAAGGAATGCTTGAGTTCTACAGGGCAACTGGTGACAGAAAATATCTGGATAATGTGCAATTCTTTTACGACAAGCTTATTGAACAGGAAATCACCCTGCTAGGCTCTGGGGGTGCTGACAAGCCCTTTAACTTGGGCCCTGGAATTGGCGAGCAGTGGAATCATACCGCCTATGAACAGACAAACCCGGATATCGACCTTATGATGGAGACCTGCGTTACTGTTTACTGGATGAAGCTTTGTCATCAGCTTTTCCGACTGACAGGCAGCTCAAAGATTGCAGACCAGATAGAAATATCCGCATACAATGCGCTAATTGGCGCTATAAAGCCGGATGGCAAATTCTTTGAGTACTTCCCAAGATTCAATGGGACTAGAAATCCAAAAGTCAACTACAGCTTTAACATCGACGGTTTTGACCTGAGCTGCTGCACCGCAAACGGTCCTACAGGTCTTGCGCTTTTTGCATCCGCCATATACATGAGGAGCGAGAAAGGACTTTGCATAAACTATTATGTACCCGGCAAAGTAACCTTTGAGGACTTTGTCCTTCATGTGGAGACTGACTATCCCGTAACAGGAAGAGTAAACATAAAGGTAGAGACAAAGGAAAAGAAACAAATGGAACTTATGTTCAGAGTTCCTTCCTGGACAAAATCTTTTGAAATTTGCGTAAATGATGAAGATGCCGCCAATATTGACCAAGGATATGCAAAGGTTGAAAGACAGTGGCAGGATGGAGATATTATCTGCATAAATATTGACCTTGGATGCAGGGTTTATGATGCTCCTCTTGGAAGCAACAGACTTGGAGACGATTTTGTAGCTGTTATGAGAGGTCCGATTCTTCTTGCAAGAGACAGAAGGCTTGGAGAAGACATTTATGAAAAAGTTTCTTTCTGGCATCTTGACTTGGAACCAAGAAAGCAGCAAAAGAGAGTGCGTGAATACGATACTGAGCCTGAATACATTTTGGTAGAACCTGGAATTGACGCACTTATGCAGATAAAAGTCAGGACGGACAAGGGATATATAAATATGGTTGATTACCAGTCAGCAGGCATTACATGGGATGAAAGGTCGGAGTTTGCAAGCTGGCTGCCAAGAGAAAACAGAGAATAGTTTAAAAGGCCGGAGGTATTCCTCCGGCCAAATTTTTATTCTCCGATTTTCAATATTGGTGTAAGTCTTTTGTTTAAAGCTTCCGCATCCACAATGAATTCTTCAAAGGTACGGGTCTTTTCCTTGTTCCAGGTGTTTTCGCTTAGGGCAGGAAGTCTTTCAAGAAGCAGCCTCATTTCCGCTTTCACACCATCTTCAACATTTTCGAATTGCCTCTCAATATGGTCTCCCCATGCAAGTAATTGTCCTCCAATAACCTTGTCATTAGGCTCAATCTTTATTCCCCCAGTGTTTATATATGGGGACTGGGGATGTACAGGTTTCCATGAGAAAATATCCCACTGGAAGACTTCTTCCACAGGCCATTTAGCCACAGGTGTTACCACATACATAGGATTCCATGAGCAGTTGATTATTGTAAATCCGCCTTCGAGAAGGTCTGGTGTTACCTGATAGTAGTTCTCCCAGCTCATGACGATGATATCCTTTGACACCATGTCGTTTACCTCTTTTGCAAAACCTTCCCAAACTATGGGTGTTTTTCCATTCTTGAAAACCACATCTCCAATGCGGGATACAAAATGTGCCAGCATCTGCTCTGACAAAAGTCTCTTGTCGGACATGTCCGAATCAATACCTTGCGTTTTTGCATAGTCCCTGCATTTCTTGCACTGGGTCCACTGTGCTATGGCTGCTTCGTCTCCACCTATATGAATGTATTTGGAGTATTTGAAAATTTCACACAGCTCGTCAAATATTGTCTCAAGAGCTTCAAACGCTTCATCATGCAGATGAATGATGCCTCCATAGCCGAATATCCTCGGATATTTCTGCTGGAACTGGGTACAGTGACCTGGTATGTCTATCTCAGGCATAAGTTCAATGCCTCTTTCATGGGCATATTCAACCAAAGTATTCAGCTGTTCCTTTGTGTAATGTCTGTTCTCTGTTGGAAGTTCAGGATATGCATCACTTGGCAGAGTATAGCTCTGATCGTCCGTAAAGTGGAAATGCAGTACAGAGATTTTGTAGAAATAGCACATGTCCACATAGTTTAGCAGATACTCAAACTCGTGCCAGTCTCTTGCCAGGTCCACCATCATGCCTCTGTAGGTAGAATCAGGTGCATCCTTTATTTCAACAGCCGGGATATACACTCCTTCTTCCGCCTTCTCCATTATTTGAAGAAGGGTCGCAAGCCCGTTGTTTATTCCTTTTTCAGTAGATGCATAAACCTTCACGCCTTTTTTGTCTGCAACTATTCTGTATGCTTCACCATCAAGTCCGGTATCCTTGTTCAATACGATATCCGCTTTTTTGTCTTCCTTGAATTCAACATCAAAAAGCCTTTTGCCGTACTCGCCAAAAGAGTTCATGGCATTTTTAAACTCGTTTTCCTCAGTCTTTATGGTTGCATTGTACCTGTACACTTTATATGCACCTTTGTCATTCTTCTCGCCTTTTATCTCCTTGGGGTTTGGCACCATGTTGAAAGAATCAACAAATTTGCTTTCCCGGTTTGCTCCCTGGCAGGCACCCAATAAACCAAGCAGCATAAATGACATAATGATGTATAAAGTTTTCTTTAGCATATTATTCTCTTCCCTTACTGTTTCTGATAATTATATATACGATTGCAGCTACTGCAATTACAGCAACTACAGCAACACCAATAATTATACCAGTATTGCCGCTGTCTTTTTCACCTTTCTTATCTGTTTCACCAGGCTTTTCCGTCTCAGCGGCAGTCTGAGTAGGAGTAGATTCAACCGTTGGAGTTGGCTCAGGTGTCTCTGTTGGTTCCGGTGTATATACAGGTCTTTCGTCAAGCTCTGCAAAAAGGTTCTCAATAATATCTATTTTCAAAGTACCCTCTTCATACACCTCTCCATCCAGATAAGAAGTAACTCCTTCTTTTGTTGCATGTGCCCAAAGGTTAAGACCATCATAACATGATATTTCAATCAGATAGTCTCCAAGAGCATAAGCCCTGTCAAAACGAACATAGAAGTTTTCGTATTGTCCAGGTCCGCCTGACTCTGCCTCAATTATATTATGATAGATAGGAGTCTGGCTTGTTGTGGTATTATAGTCGTCTTTCCATTTATATACCTTCAGTTCAATCTCGCCATATCCAGCCTCAAGGAACAGCTCATTGAAAACTATTCCTGTAAACTTTCCGTTCTTTACTGTAAATTTATGAGCTACACTCGCATAGTTACCTACAGAAATGTAGCTCAGACCATCTGCAGATGGCCCATTACCATAGGCCGCTATTATTACCTCCTGAGAATCTATATTGTTGTTCGGCTCTTCGTTTAGTTCAGCCGCAGGATCCACTATGCAGCTTACTCTGTATGATACGTTCTCATAAACTTCCTGGTCGAAATATGCAATACTGTCAGGATGTGCTGCATGGGTAGGTATATGTAGGGGATTTCCTGACAATCTGTAGTACACCAACAGATACTCACCTTCTGCAAAAGCCCTGTTAAAATCCACTGTAAAGTCTGCCTCACCGGGATCCACCCATCCCTGGGACACAGAGTCTTCTATCATGTCTGAAAAGATAGGAGAACCTGAGATTGTTGTACCGTAGTCCGTATCCCATTTATACAGTATGAGAGCGGTGGACATGGGGGCTGCATACCAGCTGGGCACTACCAGTCCGACAAACTTTCCTCCTTTTACATTCAGACGTACAGCTACTATTCCCTCACCAGTGTTTTTGAACCTGCTTCCATCCGGAGCGGCTTCATCATTGTACATTTTTATCACGCTTTGTTCCGCATGCAATCCTTCAAACGGGGCAAGACATAGTATTAGTACCAAGGAGAGTAAAATCAATCTGGTTGTTTTCTTCATTATGTACACCTCGCAATATGCTTTATTTCTCTCGCATGTTACATATATTATATCAAAAGTATGCGAAAAACGTTTAAAAAAATGCCATAGTAAAATTTTAAATATTGGACGTACAAAACAATGGAACATAAAAAACAAGTATTGACATATAATATTTATGTAATATAATATTAACTGAAGAGACAAAAGTGGGAGAACCTCTGCCCAGTCTTAATGGCCTTTAAGTGGGGCTGGAATGTGGTTTTACAACCACGTTCTAAAAAGAGGGAGAACCCCTGCTAGACCTTAAATTGGTCACTAAGTGGGGAAGTTAAACCTAAGTCTTAGGTTTAACAAAAAGGATTGTAGAGGTGGTTTTTAGACCACCGTTTTTGTTTTGCGTAAAAAGTATAATTTGTGAATTATAACACTGTTGTTAAAATATTCAAACTGTGCTAAAATTTGAACCAAGGAGGAAGTGAAGTGCACAAGTTATACAGAGGACAAGATGAATACGGAAGAAGAGAGGTTGCAGAATACAGATATATTGACACGAATTTTCCTTTGAAAATAGGGAGGGTTGTGTATCTTAGAAAATGTATTCCTCTTGGAACAGAGATACACAAGGATGCCTTTGAAATTACTTACATGACCAAGGGCAAGCAAATTTATGAAGTGGAAGGCAGAAAACACACAGTATATGCAGGCGAAGTATTCATTACCCTTCCTGACGAAGAGCACAGTACCGGCGGAGAGCCTTTCGACAAAACCGAATTCTTTTATATGATAGTTGAACTAAAAAACTTCCCCGAATACTTCCTTTCTCCAACAAAAGACGAAAGAAAAACTCTTCTTGAAACGTGTCTTGAGACCTTCAAGAAAAACAGAATCATTCATCTTGGTTTTGAAGCCCATCACTACTTTAATACCATACTTGAGACCTTTGAATCAGACAGCCCTTTCAAAATGACTATTGTAAGGAACGCACTTACCGATTTGCTGATTATGATGATTGACCGCTCCAACATAAGAAAGGATACCAAGGACACTTTCCTGACACCAGTTCTGGAATATATTGATAAGAATTTTGAATCATATATAGACATGCAGTATCTTGCCGACATGGCAGGTGTAAGCAAGTCAAGGTTTCAAAAGAAATTCAAGGAGTACACGGGTTTCCCACCAAGGGAATATATCATGAGAAAAAAGGTGGAAAGAGCAAGAGAACTCTTGGACAACACCGACTTTTCGGTAACAGATATTGCTTTCATGCTAGACTTCTCATCTTCTCAATATTTCAGTACAGTATTCAAACAGTATACAAATGTAACTCCAGCGGAATACAAGAACAGCAAGAAATAAGGTCGGAAGATATCTTCCGACCTTTTTGATTTACTTCAATTTTTCAACTATAGGCTTTTCCAGGATTCCCATGTCTTTCAGGCTGTACTCGTAGCTCCAACTGTCACCTGTTGTCCTCCATGCATCAGGGCCAAACCACCATGTCTTTTCATTGCAGTTATGGAGCGTTCCAAAAGAGTTGTGGCGGTTTCCGTACAGTACAAATCCAAGAACATGCTTTCCTTTCTTCACATTTGGTATTACCAATTCATATGGTGTGTACACAATCTTTCCAACTTCCCTGGAATCAAGCAGTACCTTGACAAGGGCTCCTCTGTATTTTGGAATCCTTACTCTTAATGCGCTATCTTCATCAAGTTCGATTTCGTTATGATAAACAATATTTGCACCATAGAAAGGCATTCCCTGGTCAGTTATTGTTCCGTAACGGACTTTGTCGTTTCTTTCAGTTATTGTCTTCCTTGTACCTTCAACAACAACGCCAAAGTCTCCAAGGATATAACACCATTCAACATTGGTGCGCTTGCCAAACGGAATTGAAACTTCAAGAATGTTCGTACCCTTTCTTATCTCAGGCAGCCTTACTGTCTTTATGGCTTCGTCCGTAAACCAGCCAACAACCTTGTTTGCAACCTTTTCGCCATTGAAAACAATTTCAATCCTTTCAGCATCCTCTATGGCAAGCAATGGTTCCTTTACAGTTATCTCGCTGTCTATTGCAAACCTGAGTCTTGCCTTGTGAACAATTTTTTCTTCTTCCACCGTCCAGGGCTGTGGAAATGCGGATCTTCTCAGCTGCCAGCCAAGTCTTTCCCTCAGCTTGTTGTCAGTTCTCAATATCTCTTCAGCTTCGTTGTACTCTTCATCATCAAGAGCGTATTCTGCAATATCAAGTAGATACACATTAGGCTCTTCAAGGGTATACGATACATTATCCATGATTTCAACCTTTTCAAGTTTTCCAAGTCTTAAGAGCAGGCTGTCGTAGGAGTGCAGCTTCGCATACACAACAGTGTTGCCATTTTCATACGAGAATTCTACATCCTTTACCTCTCCGTTTATAGTGTCATATACTTTTGGATAATACTCACCCTTGATTACAATCTTGAGCTTTTCAGCCTGGGTGTCTTCCTTGTCATTAACATGTACTCCTCTTGCTATAAACAGCCACATGCAGTTTTCATCATCCCTCAGGTTGTAGAGGTACTTGTCGCTTAAGGCATTTTCCTTGTATATGTTTATAACCTTGTCTTCAGAAAGTACTTCAAGTATCTTTTCCCTTTCAAAAGGTACCTTTATGCTGTCATTATAAAGAGCTTCAATTTCATTGGTTTCAACTGCATCCATGTATTTTGGGCACTCTCCAACAAAAACAATCTTGCCGCCCTTTTCCTTGAATGCCTTGAGTCTTTCAAATGTGGTTCTGCGCATGGTTTCCATTCCAGGAACTATGATTGTATCATATTCCATTTCTCCCACCTTGAGAGGACTGCCAGCTTCCTTGCACAGGTCAGGCAGAAGGGATTCTGCTATAAAATCAAAGTCTACCTGTCCAAGCAAAAGCCATTTGGTTATATTCTGAAAATTGTGCTCAAGCGCCCATCTCTTTTCAGAAGTTGTATCTTCCGGACCCAGATGCAGCCAGTAGCTTTCAACCGGGTGCACAACCCCAACCTTTACCACCGGCTTGCCGCGGGTCAAAGCTGTGTTCAGTCTTGCAAAGTGATCCTCCACATAGGAGTATTCCTTGTACCAAGGCGACTGATAGTTTATGGTTGCAGGATAGTCTCTCTTTGATTCTCCGGCCATGGACACCCAGGACAGATGATGAACCCTTACAGTTACACCCAAGGCTGCCTGCCAGTCGCCCTGGAACTTGTGGCCTCTGAAGTCAAAGTCCCAGTTTGTTACGCCATACAGCTCGGACAGAACTCCTTCCCTTCCATATTGATGCGCTGCGGATTGTGCCTGTTTTGCCGTAGTATATTCAGTTGCATTGCAGAGCATGTCAATGCCAGGCAGCTGGAAGGACCTGTAGTGTCTCATGGTTTCTCCTATGGCATAGCTTTGAGACAGAAGCGTTGGCTCTTCCATCATGTGGCCTGTCAGCATGAGGTTGTTTTCTTCGCACCAATTGCCGCACTGGTCTGAAAAACATCTTGCAAACAGTTCGGTGGTATAGTCGCTGTAGTGATATTTTACTTTTGAAACCTTGCCACCTTCAAGCGACCATATCAGCTCGGGCAGGTAGTCAAGGATGTCGTAACCGTACTCTTTTTTGAATCCGTCAATGAGGTGGTGTGTCCAAGGCAGGACTGTTCTTTCCTTGCCCAGAGCGTTTCTCATGTAATGCCTTCTGTACATCTGCGGCTCGTCCGTAAAGATTGCTGGTACGCTTTCACCGAATTTGTCGCCTACTGCTTCCTTGTATGCCTCATAAGTTATATCTATAAACTTCTTCATCGATTCCTTGTCCAGAGTGTCCACATATGCTTGATTGTTGAACCAGGGGTCATCTCCAGCTATTTCAAGGAACGCATACCATTTGTTGTTTCCTTCCTCGTCTCTTCCTATCCTTTTGTATGACACAAGTTCACCCTTGTCATTAAGGACAACATCATAGCTTGCAAAGAAGAACGGTTTTCCTGTTTCTAGGCACTCTTCCAGAGTTTTTGCGTCATTTTGCTTGTCTTCAGGATTGAAGGTCAATATCTTGACCCTGTACTTCTTTTCCTTTGTCACAAGACCTCCTGCAAATCCCGATGGCCATCTGTCCTCGTCGTAAAGCCATGCAAGCATTTCTTCTTTTTCTGCTTTTTTGACACAGAACTTTACCAGGTCCATGAATTCCTCTCCCAGGTACTCATTTGCCATACCGGTTCTTGAATGCATGTGGAATCCGCCAAGACCCATTTCCTTCATGTATTCAATCTGCCTACCCAAATTGTCCTTGTCCAGCTTGCAGTTCCAAGCCCAAAAGGGGGTTCCCCTGTATTCGGCGGTTGGATTTTTAAAGAGTTTTGAATCAAGTTCTTTTGACTTGTTCTTTTTGTAAAGCATTGTTACCCTCCTATACTTTCATATGCTGATATTATATCAGGATTTAGCCATAAATACAGTCTGAAATGTTTGTCTTATAGTCTCTATTTTTCCCGTGGTTATATAGTAGGTGTATTCAAACGGTTCAAAGGATTTCATCTCGAAGGTTCTCAAGGGGGCTACGTAGTTGGTAGCAGAATTTCCAGGATCCTTGCTTCCATTGTAGCCAAACCTTCCAGCAAGAAGGATCTCCACATTCGGAGTAAAAAGTCCTATTCCATAATCGTTGGAATCCACCCATGCACACCAGGTTTCCGTGTTTCCCTGCCTTACATTAAAGTACGCATCTGGGTTGCCTCCCCAGAAATCAAGGTTGCGCTTGTATGTCAATGTATCATTCTCCCAGGGTTTTGCTCCGTTATAGAATACGAAGGTATGGAGATAGCTGATTACATAAAACGCAGGCAGTTCCTGATGCCTTGGTTTTGCCTTGTATCCGGAAAAATCAACAAAGCGATTGTTGACAACAATCGTTTTTCCTTGAAGGCGGTACTCGTTTTCCATGTACCTGAAGGTTGGCGTATTTATATGTCCCCAGTCAAGAGGCCTGCACTTTATGTATATATACTCTTTGTATATTTTAAAATCCACTATCTTGCTTGAGTTGTTGCCCTTGTCGCCTCCCTGGACCGGATTGTAAGGCCATTCGTTGCCCATGAATTCACCTTTCACATAGGGAGGATCCATGGTTCCATAATACGACTGCTGGACAAGTCTGCCTGTATCAGCCCGGTTAAGAAGATTGTCCAGTTGACCATCCTTGCTGGTCTTGTCCTTGATGTAGTTGATGGCTCCACCCCATAACAGATCAATCCCTACCTTGTGGTAGTCATTCTCGAGATAGACAACCTGCACAGGTACACTTACAATCTCCACCTTGAAATCAACAAGTTTGAAGCTGGCAGAAGATCCCTTTATTGAGTTCAAAACAATCTTCTTTATTTTTGTACCTTTCTGGTTGTTGAAAAACCCATCCACCAAAGACGAAAATTCTTTGTTTGTACCAGGTTCCAGGAAGAATTCTTCCACATGAGAGGTTCTGCCCAAAGAGTAGTGGATATATCCTTTCAAATAATCTGTAGCTGTGTAAGTTAATATGTACTTGTTAAACTCATGCTCCCCTTTTTCCTCAAGAAGCATTCCAAAGTCTTTACCAATGGTGTACAAGCCATCCTTCATGCCCAGTTCGTTTCTGAAGGTGAATACACCAATATCCACAGTCAAGGTATTATCAACATATGGAGTTGGGGGCGGAGTTGAGGTAGGCTTTGGGGTTGTTTCCTGTGGTGTCTTTGTTGGCTCGGGTGTGGCATTTGGCGTATCTTCAGGGGTTTTAGTTTTAGGAACTTCTGTCTCCTTGCTTACAGTAGGTGTAGGTGTTTTACTCACGGGGGTTGGGGTGCTAGGTTCATCCGTATGCTCAATAACTGGTTCTTGAGTTTTGGTACCTATATTGTCTTCAGTACCACAGGAAGAGGTAAAGAGCAGGAATAATAAAAGTGTTATTAGAATTGTCTTTTTCATTCATCTTTCCCCTTTATCAAGGATTCGTGTTTGATGGGTATAAAGTAACATAACAGGAAGCTGATTGCAATATGAAACTGGGGCGGATATTGTCGATTTAGCAATATGATTTCCCAACAACAATATTTCCTGACATATCGGGCTGACTTTTATGATTTTTTGTCTTATATATATGGTCTGCTCTGCTAGAGAAAACAATTATTCTGTCTGCTATATGGGATGCACTAAAGTGGCGTGAAATAAAGATGGCGGTTTATCCAGTTTTCGTCCTTTGAAAGTGAGTAAGATTGAGATTGCTGTCAGAGAAGTTATTACGATTAAAAAAAAGGTATGTAAGTACAAATACCGGATTTGCTCCCATGGATTTCTTTTTCATGTCAAGTACCGTGCAGTCCTGAGCCCAATGTATTGACAATGATGCCATCTTTCATGTATTCAAGTTGAATCTTGTCGGAAGCTTTTCGCATTTTGACATTGCGAAGATATTCGCCATACCAGATTCCTGTTCCCTTTCATCAAAGATTCAATTATTACGATGCCTATGACATTTACAAAAGATTGTACAGCGGACAATATGTTTTCTATAACAACTACAAACAAAAATGATTTTTAATCTTTTTTAGAGTATCTGACAAGTTCCTTGAAAGCTTCAGGTTTTTTCATAGTCACTTATTTTTTCGTGTACTCATACTCTTTTTCGCTTATAAGATTACCGTTTGAGTAAAATTCCTTTTCACCCACCAAATTTCCCTTCATGTCGTAATAATAGCGGGTATAGATCAACACGTCGTCTTCCGTAACAAAGTACTCAGCTTTTAACACTTTCCCTTTTTCATCGTTGATGTACTTTGTGTATGTGGTGACTTCACCCAAAGTGCTTTTAACCATGACAAGAAATCCATTCTCGTCATACTCGTATTCTTCTACAATGCGGGTGTCCAAAAATTCCTTTACGGCCACATCACCGTTCTCATTAAAAGATGTATCCACCACTTCTTTTGCTTCATGCCCTTCCTTGTATTCGACAATCGTGTAGCCATCCTCATCATAGATCCAGTTGCAAACATTTTCAATTTGGCCCTCTTTGTTGAAGCTGGTTGACTCAACTTCTCTTCCCTGCTCGTCATACATGATAACACTGTAGTATTCAATCTCATCGTCTTTATTGTACTTGGTTTTCTTGACAATGTTCTGCTCGTCATTCTCATACTCATAGGTGATATAGAATTCCACATTGCCATCAGCGTCCAAATTCACTTCCTTCGTCAGTAAATATTCCGAGCTGCCGTTACAAGCTGCCAATACAATCAGCACCACCAGTATAGCAATTGTTCCAACAATTCTCTTTCCCATTTTTTCCTCCCATCAATTTGCCCTTTTATACACATATCTTGTACTGCTTGTCAGAGTGTCCTGTGGTGAAAACACCTCGATTTTAATGAGATTCCCATTTTTATCGTAGGTGTGCTCCAGGTATCTGGCCAGTTTCCCATCCTGATAATCCTCACGCACAAGTACTTTTCCTTTTGAATCGTTTATATATAAATAAAGTATATACGTTATATGCATCTTCACTTTTTACATCGCATTTAATGAGATAACCATTTTCATCATACGCGTATTCCTCAGTGATTTTTAAATTCAAACTTGTTACATGTTCAACTCTTAATATATCTCCTTTTTCATTCATTGTCACTTTTCGTGTTGACTGCAGGTTGGAATTCTCGCCATATGTCACTTCCGTATATCCTGATTCCTCATAGGTGTATATCTTTGTTGAGTATGCAACTCCACTGTCGTTGTAAAGTTTCCTTTCAATCTCCCTGCCCTCATCATCGTATTTGTATACTGCACGGCTTTCCAATTTGCTGCCGATATATTTTTCTGAAATTACAAGCCTGCCATCCCTGTCATACTGATATGTTGTATAGTATCTAATCTTGCCATCCTTGTCATAGTCCGTTTCCTTGACCAGATTGTTCTTTTTGTCATACTCATATAGTATGTAATACCTCACGCCGCCATCCGCATCACAGACAGTCTGCTTTGTCATCAAATATTTTGCTTTGCCACCGCAGGCTGACAAAGCAAGTAATAGTAATATCAGTATGAACAAAATGGGTAATCTTCTTAACATGCCTTCCTCCAACTGTGTTTATACGTTGATTATACTGCACAGACCAATTTGGGACAACTGCACTTTATCCCTATTTTATTAACACATCGTGAACAAATCTCGCTTTTCGTGTTTTATCAAGGGTTGTAAACTCACCCATACTGTGCTAAAATCAGCGCACGAGGTGATTTGATGAAACTTGATTTGGATATTGAACAATTTTGGAAAGATGACGAATTGGCCCACAAAGAGAACTGTTTCTCAAAAGAGGCGCCACAGGTGGCACTGGGTATAAGGATGAGCGATGAATGTGTCTTTGCAGAGCTGGGAGAGGAAGGTCAGCCTTGGGGACATACTCCTCTTGAAAGAAGAATTGAGCTTAACAAAAGATACAACGATAAGGCTTTGAAAATAGTGGGAAGAAAACTGCTTAGGGAAGAGTTCCCTGATCCGGATTCCGCTTTTCCTCCTGTCAAGGGTATCGGAGAAGTGTTTGGAGGCAAGTATGTATTTGATGGAAACACTACATGGCTCAAAAGAACCATAAACACTCCGGAAGAGCTGAAGGAAAGACTTGATATTATAGACAAGATGGATATTAGAAGTTTCATACTTCCACCGAACTGGGAAAGTGAAAAGAAGAGAATCTATGAAACCTACGGAAAAAAACCGGGTCTTTTCCGTGGTGTAAGAGGTCCTGTTACATTGGCCACATCGGTTTTCGGAGCAGAAAACCTGATATTCCTCATTTACGACGACCCGGATTTGGCAAAAAGGTTTTCGGACACAATTACCAAAGTATTGTTGGCGTACATAGATATATTCATTGAAGAAGCTGGCTACTCCCAGGACAATTTCCCTCACGGATTTGGATTCAACGATGATGACTGCTGTCTTCTGACACCCGAGATGTATGAGTTTTTTGCATATCCGATTTTAAAGACTGTTTTCGATAAAACAGCGCCAAATCCTGAAGACTGGAGATATCAGCATTCAGACTCGGATATGGGGCATCTGCTGCCGATTCTTGCAAGGTTCAACCTGACAGGCTGCAATTTCGGCCCAACAGTTACAGTTAGGGAAATCAGGAAGCATATGCCCAATACCCGTATAGACGGTCAGTTGTCTCCTCTGACTTTCATGAGAAATGATGAAGAACAAATAACCAAGGAAGTTCTAAGAGATATTGAAATGGCAAAGGAGAATGACGCAAGAGGTCTCAATCTTACAACCGCAGGCTCAATTAACAATGGATCTCTTCTTAGCAGCATGCGTCTCATAATGGCCTTGATTCAAAACTATGGCAGATATTGATCAATAGGAGAGGTGTAAATGGAAATACGTGTTTCTACTGTAGTAAACTATGATGAATACAAAACCTTTTTCAGGTTCTCAATGTTCAGGGGCAAGGGATACAGATTCAAATCCTTTTCTTCTGTTCTCATTATGCTTTGTGCAATTGCAGTATCACTGACCGGCACCATATTTTATTACAATCCTTTGATGCTTTTTGCATTTATATTCTCTCTGCTGATGACTGTGACTCTCCTGATAATATGGTTTTACATGCTCAGGTATTCATATATAAACACATTCATAACAAAAGGATCCAAAGACGATTATGCGTTTTTGGATGACAGAATTCTGGTGAATACTGTAACTGAGCATATAAAGAGTCAGACAGAAATCAGTTACAGCCAGATTTATAAAATCTATGAAACAAAAAAACACATTTATATCTACCTTAATCCTGGATTTGCTTTCATAATCAGCAAGAAGGCATTTGTAAATCACGCAGACATTGCGGAACTTAGAAGTTTTTTTGTAGCAAAGATGCCTGAGAAATATATTCACTGTACATTCTGATATTTTATCTTAATGGTACAATCTTACGCCAAAGAGGAATTTTGAATCTTTGGCGTATTTTTTCCGCATGCATTACTTCTTCTCTCCTGTATATCTTCGACACAACCCCAACCACATGTTCGGGAAAAACAATGCCGTCTGTTCTTTTGTATGCATCACCTTTTGTCACGTATCCAAGGTCGGTTTTTCTATATATCCTGCGCAAGACAAAAATGCCTTCAGCAGGCTCAAGCATAACAATGTCCCCAATTTCAAGATCTCTTCCATGGGAGTAAACAATCTCAATCTTGTCAATTCCTTTTCTGACAAGAGGTTCCATGCCACTTGTTACTGCTGTAAACCTGACACCTTCGCATACTTTCAAAAGGCTTCTAACAGCTGGGAGCAAATCCTTAACCAATATGTCCACAAGCATTTTAAGCCCCTTTAATTATTTTCTTTCTAATTCTTGCCATTAATGAATAGAGATATAACAGCTGCCTGCGAAAGATCCTTAGTTTCCTCCACATTGCAAAAACCAAACACCAACCCACACTATTACAGTCAATGTCTAAATCCCCTCTGAATATTCTCTCAACTCTGCCAACAATATCGCATACAGGGACACTTCCGTCACTGAAAAGACATGCATCCCCGATTGTATAAACGTTCTCCCCCCTTATCTTATATATTCTGTGAAGAATATATTTGCTACACATTCGAAATAAAACTATATCCCCAAGCTTAGCCTTGCAAAATGTACCGAGCAGAACCTTGTCTTTGTTGTGCCGAATAAATGGCAGCATGCTGTTTCCGGACACGGTAAACTTAACCCTCAAGTTTTGCCTTAGCAAATCCTCAACAAGAGGGAACAATTCTTTACACGACACTATTCTCTTATACGTCATTGACTTTTTAACACCTACAAATCAAGAATGGCCTTTTTTAGTGTTTCAACTGCCGTGTAATCCTTTACGCATTCAAGCTTCAGCATGGGTATGTTCGTTACCATGTCGTCAATATAATCTAGGGCATAGTTCATAAGCTCCGCGTTCCACTTTGGAGCAAATACATGTTCTGCAAGGTTAAGAAATGCATCATAGGGATTTAGTCTGGTTACCCTGTTTTGCATGCTTTTCTTCAGCATGACAAATACATCAATCTTTATCTTTCGATTCACACATTCTCCTGATGTCCCGCACCAAGGCTGACCGAAGGCATGCCATACACCTTCGACTTTACGGCATAATGCTCTATCCCCGTTTATGACCAAAGCGTTTTCATAATCTCTCCACATTCTTGCATGGGTGGTCTTTCCACCACCTGACTCCGCACATAGGATGATTCCTTTTCCGTTCCATTCAAGCACAACACCATGAAACACAACTCCGCCATAGGGAAGGATTGCGTAAGAGAAGGGCTTTTTTAGTTCGTAGTATATTACATGGTCGATCCTGTCATTTTTCTTGCCTGCATAGATGCTCCACTTTCTCCAATCCTTACTTGCACTTAGAACGTTCTGGTTCTTAAGCTCAATTTTGTAACCATCTTCTGTTACATCAACCACCTTGTCGCCTTCAATAGTAATACCATTATTGTCAAAAACAACTTCAAGTTCAAAATCGCTATCTTTCTTGTCACAAACAAAAGATTTGAACGCAAGGGCATGAGGTGTAAACATATCCAAATCAGCTTTGATGCAATATCCGCCAATGTTTAAATATGTATACTCCACTTCCATTTCAATCAGCTCTGTAACTCTCCAAAATAGAAACCTGGATGTTTTGTATTACCTATATTATCTTTCATCCCATTAGCATAAGGATCAAAGGTTATGTCTTTATTTAGATATCTGTCGAGAAAGTCATCTATAGCTGCAAATACTGCGGCAGCACTACAATCATGCAGTGTTCCGCTATTAAAACTAACATTATATGATTTATTATCAACTTTTAGAGTCCCTTTAAAGTTAAAATGTTTGTAGCCAAAACACGTATCTGCAATGCTTTCCCCTAAGCAAATTTCTTCAAATCTTAACTTTGGCTTTTCATACATTTTCATATATTTCACTTCCTTTCGTTGAGATTAGCTTTTCTAATATCTTATGACTGTATTCAGCCTCTCGGCATAGATATTTTGGATTACCAAATAAACTCTTTGTTTCACAGTATCTCAAGGCAGGACATGCCATGCAAAACAACTTATACTTGCAATCGCGACATGTGTCTATTTGCTTCAATTCAGGCACAGTTTCCACAAATGTCTCCCAAGCCTTTTCAAAACCTTCGCTCAATGGATCTGTCATAAACTCTCCAAGCAATTGACATCCAATTAATTTTCCATCCCAAGTAATTGTAAATGACTGGATACCTGCGTCGCATCCAAATAATTCGCTCTTCTTTTCTTCTACTGTATACTTATCAATTAAATCCTTCGACAATCTCTCCAAATACGCTCCATAAATAAAATCAATATTCTCCTCAGGTGACAATCTGCATGCATCCACATCAGCAATGCCATGGCGTGTGGTCCTACAAACAATCCTGCTCCTGCTAAAAGTAATGTCCTCTCCAAAACTCTTTGCCAGCATATATATGTTTTTGTAATCTCCAATGTTGTCTTTAATAATCGTTGTTCTAATATTAATTGATGAAGGCAAAGTCGTTAATTTCTTCACTCCATCCACCATTCTGTAAAAAGCATTGCCGCTACCGCACACCTTCTCATAAATGGATGGATTGGAGCCATAAACAGATATTCCAATTTGATAAGGAGGACACTTTTCCAACACATCCATTACTTTGTCGCTGACAAGAGTTGCATTGGTGTACAGGACAATAACAAACCCCATTTTATATATTTCCGTATAAATCTTGCAAAAGTCCTTTCGCAGCATAGGCTCTCCCCCTGTGAGCAAAAGCTGCAAAGTCCCGCTTTCTCTTGCCTGTTTTGCAAGATCGATCCACTCTTTGGTTGTAAGTTCCCTAAGACCCAGACTGCTTATTGTTTCCTCATC
Organism: Clostridiaceae bacterium; assembly: GCA_012522035.1. GTDB lineage: Bacteria > Bacillota > Clostridia > UBA1212 > DUPL01 > DUPL01. The sequence goes on along the minus strand of JAAYLF010000242.1, from coordinate 1,460 downwards.
CACTCTGACAAGGCACATTTTGCATTTCAAGTTGCACCTGGCAGTCAGTTCAAAGGTACCATTTAAAGGTATTCTTTCTTCGTGCATTTTATTCCTCCTCCATAAGAATACCGTAAGTTCTGAGTTCCTCCAAAAAGTCACTAGTATCACTTTTGGCAACATCCAAAGGAACCCCATATTCCACCATTATACATGAGACCAGCTCTTCAAAATCCTTCTCCTCCTGGAGTGCTTCGAATATGTATGCGCCTGTTTCATTCAAGACCATAATACCATTGGCTTTTTTTATTGCCTCTCCAAGAGGAACTATTATATTTGCACCTTTTATTTTCCTCAGTACAAAATTTTGATTGACACGCATTTACAGCACCCCGCTATTCTTCCAGCATTTTTCTCTCTTTAAGAATTGATATGAATGCCTGGACATCCTGACTAGCTTCTTCTTTTGTAACGTCATATTCATTTATCAGACCGTCTACCAGTTCATCAAATGTAATCTCTTCTATTAGTTTACTGAACAAAAACGCTGCTGTATTATTAACCGCAATTACACCTTCCAGGTCCGCTACACTATCTTCTACCGGAATAATAACGTTAGTACCTGCGATTTTTCGCATGATATAATTCCCGCGAACCTTCATTGATCCTCCTCCTTTCCTAGTATTAGCCAACATAGACCACAAGGCGCTGTGTGACGCTCACCCCTTCCAAATTGCTTAATGTATAGGTGACTGTGTACTGACCTTCCTTATTCGTATCCACTTTGCCCGATAAAACAACAAACTCCGTCAAATCACCATCCTTCTTGTCATACGCACTCTTTATATATTCATAAGGATTAAATACATCCCCTTTTTTCAAAGCCACGGTTTTTCTTGCAATTATCAGTGTAGGACCTGCACTGCTTCCTTCCACTTCAACAAAGATGGACTTGCTTGCAACATCATTAAACACGTTTTGAACAGTGAAAGTAAATTTGCATTTGTGAGAGTCTGCAAAAGCTTCATAGTTGTACGAAATGGTCCGAGTAATGTCATTTCCAAAGCCGTCATCCGCTCGTATGGCATCTCTTTCAATAAGAATGTTTACCAAATCATCAAGATCCTCACTGGTTATTACCACATCATTAGAAACATGTATTGACGGCCCTGTGTAGTTTATGAGGTTGAGTCTCCTTTCGTTTGTTGCCAGATTTCCATTTGAACCTACCACACTGTACCTTATAATTTTCTTTCCAATTGAGGTGTCAGTAACAATAATAACATTGACCTGGTCGGTTATATCCGTCTTGCCATCGATATCCAAGGCCATCACGCCTTCCATAATGTTAAAAACTTCTTTACCCGAGTACTTCATATCTCTAGGTGAAAGCGTGATGGTTAGTTTCTTGTTTGAATCAGCACCACTATTATTTGAAAGACTCGCTTTAATAATATCCTTGTTGATTGCATACGCTATGT
>JAAYLF010000024.1 GCA_012522035.1 Clostridiaceae bacterium | reverse complement strand
TATAAATAAGAAAATTGTTGACATTCTTAATGGTTTTGTCATTGAGTCTGTCAATGGCTGTTATGAATATTCACGCAGAACCGCCATCATATAAAGCAAAAGCAGGTGCTTCTACTATTCATGGAAAAATATCTGAAGGTGAATATGGTACAAAATATGAGTTCAACAAGGATAATGCAGTTGCTTTTGATAATGACTACGATATCGATCCAGTCCCATTCAGTTTCTACATAAACTGGACTGAGGACGGGCTGTATATTGCATACGAGCTTAAGGTTGATGAAGCCGACTGGGGCAACAACAAGCTGTTCCCACAATTCGACATGAATCCTTGGAATGTTCTGGGGGACGACCAGGAAGGTTTGTTCTTCTCATTCTTCTTCGATGCAAAGGATAAAATAAGGTTTACAATCCACAACCATGGCACAGTGGGCAATTCAACAGCCAGCGGTTCACAAGCAGATCTTGAAGATATTGACTATGCGATCGAAGTCGGAGATGACGGCTCTACCGTTCTCGAGTTCATGATTCCTGTAAAATATCTGCAAGTGAAAGATGGAGACATCGATGCTTCCGATAAGAAACTTGAAGCTGGACAAACCTGGGGGTTCTCCGCATTCCTTATCTATGACAACAAAGGTTGGGGACAAATCGGAGCTCCAGAGAACTTTGTGAATGATGTTCCAAACCCATTCCAGATTGGCAGCCTGAAGCTGGGAACTATTACACTTGAAGAGGAAACCACTCCAGAGCCAGAAGAGACCCCAGCTCCAACCGATAAGGATGAAGACAACGATGACGACACTGAAAAAGGCGGCGTTGGCGCACCAGTCATCGCAGCAATCGTTATTGGTGTTATCATAGTAGCAGCTGTAGTTGTTTACTTCGTAACAAGGAAAAAAGACCAATAATACCTACCTGAATAAAGGTAAGAACTCTTACCCACAAGGCAGCCTGATTGGCTGCCTTTCTTTTTTTGCAGATATAACAATATGTACTTTTTTCCACTTATGGTGTACAATATTCTAAAATATAGAAAGGAGCCTCTCATGACATTAGAAGTTAAAAACGTATACAAGAGCTTTGGAACCAAAGAGGTCTTGAAAGATGTAAGCTTTTCCGCCAGCAGTGGTTCCGCATTGGGCCTGCTTGGAAGAAATGGTGCTGGAAAGACCACCATTATGAGAATTATAATGAGATTCTTCAATGCCGACAAAGGCAGTATCCTTCTGGATAACAAGACATTTTATCCAGAGCATCACAGTATTGGCTATCTGCCGGAAGAAAGAGGTCTTTACCCCAAAAAGCCAATTGGAAGCCAGCTTATTTATCTGGCAAGACTAAAAGGGCTCAGTACAAAAGATGCAAAGACCAACACAGTAAAGTGGCTTGAGCGCCTTGGTTTGGATGATCAGTTTAACAAAAAGTTAAATACCCTCTCCAAAGGAAACCAGCAGAAAATACAGCTGGCAGCAAGCCTTGTCAACGATCCGGATATTGTGATTCTTGATGAGCCTTTTAGCGGTCTTGATCCGGTAAATGCCGTATTGCTGAAAAACATTGTCAAAGAGCTTGTTGAGGATGGCAAAATCGTTATCTTTTCCAGTCATCAGATGAATTATGTAGAGGAATTATGTGACAGGATAGCTCTTTTGACCCTCGGTACGATTGTATTGCACGACAGTATCTTCAATATCAAGAAGAGTTATCCAAACGACAATATTTTTGTTTCCTTCACCAAACCTCAAAACGTTGCAAGTATCAAAAACTTTGTAGGCAATTACGTTATGTCATTCGAGGCTCAAAAATCGGGCACAAATACGGAAAACGAGGCTTTTTCATTTATTATGAAGCTAAAGGACGATATCTCCAAGGATGCACTTCTTAGAATGTTTGTTGATGCAGATTATGAAATTGATGATTTCCATGTTATTGAGCCCACCTTGGAAGAGATATTTGTGGATAAGGCAGGTGACGCCATATGATAAAGAAACGGGATTGGGAACAGTTCAAGACTATATTTTCCTATGAGTATATGGGAATAATTAAGAACAAGGTTTATTTAATCACTACAATTATAATTATGGTGGTGGTTGCGGTTGTCTTGACAACCCCAACAGTCGTAGGGATGTTTAAAAGCGATGACGAACCCGGGGATGAGCCTGGTACAGATCCTGGAGTAACCGACAAGTTAAGGGTGGCTGTTATTAACAATTCAGGAATGCAAATAGAAGAAATTTTGAATCTGAGCCTGCCTAATTACAACTTTGTTTCAGAAAACAGCAACTTGGATGACCTCAAAGACAAGGTTAACAAGGAGGAATACTATGCAGCGCTTGTTATGTCAAATCCTCTGGAGTTTGACCTTTATGTAAAGGATTATGTAATAACCAACACCTTGATGCAGCAGATTTCAAGCGTTATTGAGTATAATTACAAGATAACCGAACTGCAGAATCAAGGAGTGTCCTTGGAAGAAATCCAAAGAATTCTGGCCAGTACCGTAAAGTCCAATTTGATTGAACTTGGAAAAAGCAGTGAACAAACTTTTCTTTACGCATACATCCTGCTTATGTTCCTTTATATTGCTGTAAATCTTTACGGACAGCTTGTAGCCACTTCTGTTGCCACAGAGAAAAGTTCAAGGGCAATGGAGCTGCTAATATCCTCCGCCAAACCTCTCAACTTCATGTTTGGAAAGATTCTTGGCTCAGGTACTGCAGGACTTACCCAGCTGGTGGGCGTTATGGGTGTTTCCTTTGGGTTCTATAAAATCAATGAGAGTACATGGAGCAAGTACCCCTTGGTTACATCCTTGTTTGACATGCCTGCGGATGTTCTGTTTTACACAATACTCTTCTTCCTGCTCGGCTACTTCCTGTACGCTTTTATCTATGGTGCGGTAGGTTCTCTTGTAAGCAGGATCGAAGATGTCAACACCAGTATTCTGCCTGTAACTTTCCTGTACATGGCAGGCTTCCTTGTGAGTATGGTAAACCTTGTTAATCCAAAAGGTCTCGTTGTCAGAATATTCTCTTTCATACCCTTCTTCTCACCCATGTGTATGTTTTTAAGAATTATTATGACATCGGTACCGATATGGGAAATTGCAATTTCGATAGCCATACTGGTTGCAACAATCATTTTTACAGGATACGTTGCTGCCAAAATCTATAGAGTGGGTGTTTTGATGTATGGCAAACCACCAAAGATAAAAGAACTGGTCAAAGTTTTGAAAACAAAGGAGTGAGGTCATGGAATATGCAATTGAGATAAATAACGTGACAAAAAAGTTTGGCGATGTGACTGCAGTTGACAACCTGTCATTAAAGCTGCCTAAAGGAACGCTTTGCGGTTTTGTAGGGCCAAATGGTGCTGGCAAAACCACAACAATAAAAATGCTAATAGGACTTATAAAGCCTACGTCAGGTGAGCTTTATGTGAATGGTGTCAAAGTAAAAAGCGGACTTGAAAGAAAACTGCATGTAGGATATCTGCCCGATGTGCCAGGGTTTTATGATTGGATGACAGCAGAACAGTATCTGCACTTTTGCGGCGAGCTGCTAAAAATGGACAAAGAAGACATAAGGAAAAGAACTGAGGAATTGCTTGAACGTTTTGGTTTGAGTGGTGTCAAGACAAAAATAAAGGGTTTTTCAAGAGGTATGAAGCAGCGGCTTGGTCTTGCCCAAGCTCTTATTGGAGACCCGTCCGTTGTGCTGCTCGACGAACCTGCATCGGCATTGGACCCTATAGGAAGAAAGGCGATTTTCGATTTGATTCTTTCATTGAAGGGTAAAGTTACTGTTTTATTCTCAACACATATCATAGCAGACGTTGAAAGGGTTTGCGATACTGTGTTGATAATGGACAAAGGAGTAATAAAAGTTAATGCGGATATTTCAGACCTGGCCGCAAAACATGCGGAACACGTTATAAATTTGTCAGTAAAGGGAGAAGATGAGTCGATTAATTCCTTAGTCTCAACCCTTGAAAACAAGGAATATATAAAGTCTGTACAGAGAAATCAGAACGGAAATATTCTTGTTGTTGCATTGGACGACATGCTGGCAGGCCGAGAAATACCAGCATTGATACAGGCACACTCATTGGCGCTTATGAATTACAACGTGCAGACAAGAGGACTTGAATCAATATTCCTGGAGGTTGTGTCACATGAATAATTTTGTTGTTTTCCTGAAAAAAGAACTGAAGGAATTCGTAAAAACATGGAAGCTTTTGATATTGTTTGCCCTGTTTATTGTCAACAGTTTTATGTCACCTATTCTTTACCACTATATGCCAAAGCTCCTTGAGTTGTCTGGTTTGCCTGGTGCTGCTGAACAGTTTGACATGTCATTACCGCAATACTATACACAATACTACGGGAATCAATTCCAAGCAGGATTTCTGGCATTAATCTTCATCACATGCCTTGCAGTTGTAAGGGAAAAGCAGAAAGGAACAGCTATTCTTACGCTGACCAAGAACATATCAAGACCAACATTTGTACTTGCCAAATTCGTTGCATACGTAATATGGTACACTGTTGTGTATGTTATTTCCTCTGCAGCCTTTGTTGCAGTAATCAAATTTTTGCTTAATGAAGGCATAACCAAATATGCAATAGCTTCCTTTGGTTTGTTTTATCTTTTAGGACTCATGTTTGCAGCAGGAGCCATTTTTTCAAGCTGTGTTGGAAAAAACACACTGTTTTCCTGCTTGTTTGGTTTTGTTGTATATATAGTTGTTTTCATCCTGGCTGCCATACCGTATGTGAACAAGTTTACACCAGCAATGCTTTTGGACAATTCAATTTCAGCGCTATCCGGAAACTATGACAATCTTGTCATCCCTATAATCACAACGACTGGATGCACTATATTGTTTATTGTCCTGGGTATTGTCTCGTTTAAAAAGCAAGAGCTCTAAATTACAGAAGTAAGCAAGCAGCACCAAGGGTTGTCCTGATGTTGCTTTTTTTGGAATTAGAAAAATCAAAAAAAGTTGTGTCAACCGTATTTGAAAATGTCCCAAAAAAATAAGAAAAAACAGCATAAGAACCATATTTAATTTGAGCATATGTACTTCAAAAGGTCGGTAGAGGCCAAGTCAAGAGTCACTTTGTTTCTTCTCTTGACTTGACCTCTTCTGCTAT
>JAAYLF010000023.1 GCA_012522035.1 Clostridiaceae bacterium | reverse complement strand
GAGTACAGGGGCATGGACAGGCCAACGGATGTATTGTCTTTTCCCCAGTTTGATCTGTGCGACGGGGAAGGATACATTGACGAAGAACTTCTTTGTCCGGAAACAGGAAAGGCTTTTTTGGGAGACATTGTTGTATCTTTGGACAAGGCCATTGAGCAGGCCAAAGAATATGGGCACGATGAAGAGCGGGAAGTTGCTTTTTTGGTGGTTCATGGTTTTCTGCATCTATTGGGTTTTGATCATGATACCAAAGAGAGGGAAGAACTCATGCTTGAAAATGCATATAGAATATTGAATGAAGCGGGATACAAAAGGTAGGTGGGTTATGTTCAGATCAGGATTTGTTTCAATTGTAGGAAGACCTAATGTAGGAAAATCAACTTTGCTTAATGCAATAATGGGACAGAAGGTGTCAATTGTGTCCCATAAACCCCAGACCACTCGAAAAAATGTAAGGGCGATTGCAAATGGGGAAGACTATCAGATAGTATTTATAGATACGCCAGGAATGCACAAGCCTAAAAACAAGCTGGGCGAGTTCATGGTAAGCAGCGTGCTAAGTGCCACAAAGGATATAGACGCTGTTGTATACGTTTTTGATGCCAATGTAAAAGCGATCCCCAAAGGGGATTTGGAATTGATTGAGATGCTTAAGGTTGTTGAAGCACCAGTATTTCTTGTCTTGAACAAGGTGGATCTGGTGGTCAAGGAGAATCTGCTTGTCTTGATTGACGAGCTGTTAAAGCTTCTTAATCCCAAAGCCATAATTCCAATATCAGCGTTAAAGCATGACAGCGTTGACATACTGGTGGAGGAGATAAAAAAGATTCTGCCCGAAGGACCAAAGTATTATCCTGAGGACATGTTTGTGGACAGTACCTTGAGAGAACTGGTCGCTGAAGTTATTAGAGAGAAGGTACTTTATTTCACCAGCGAGGAAGTTCCCCACGGAGTGGGTGTGGAAGTCATGCAGTTCAAGGAGCCTGCAAGGCCCAATGGTGTTTATCATATAGAAGCGACTATATACTGTGAAAAGAACAGCCACAAGGGCATACTGATTGGAAAAGAGGGCAGAATGCTCAAGAGAATTGGACAGAATGCAAGAATTGATATTGAAAATTTGGTTGGCGGGCAGGTTAATCTTAAGCTTTGGGTCAAGGTTAAGGATGACTGGAGGAACAACTCATACATGTTGAAGGAGCTTGGTTACAAGGAATAGCATATGAGGAATCTGAAAGTAAATGGAATAGTATTAAGAGAAGGAGAGTTTGGAGAGGGCGACAAGATTCTTACTGTGTTTACCGACACGAATGGAATCATCAGTGTCAGGGCAAGGCGGGCAAAAAGGACAGGCTACAGATATCTTGCTTCAGTGCAGACCTTTGCCTACAGCTCTTTTGAGCTGTACAAGGGAAGAAGCATGTACAGCTTGAACAGTGCCCAGCTGATTGAACCCTTCTTCAACCTGAGAAATGATCTGGATGTTTTGTTTACTGCTGGAGACATGGCAAGAATATGCCTTGCAATGATACAGCAGGAAATGCCGGAACCGGAAAGTCTCAGGCTTCTTTTAAACTGTTTGCATTTTCTGAATACAGGAAAAAAAGACTACAAGCTGGTTTACGACATATTCAGGCTGAGAATTCTTACGCTGCAGGGTTTTGCGCCGGGCATATCGAGTTGTGGTATTTGCGATAGAAGACCGGAGGGGCAGGACCTTGTGTTTTCTGTGGCGGAAAAAACCATATTTTGCTCTGAATGTGCCAGGAACCGTATTGCTGACTGCGTGAGTCTGGACTACGATACGCTGGCAGCCATGCTGTACATATGTAATTCAAAGCTGGAGAAAGTGTTCAGTGTTTCTGTATCTGATGAGGTTGAGCAGCTTCTGGATTACATAAGCATGATGCTGGTTAAGTCCTGTCTTGAGAAATAGAGGAAGAGAGGTATTTGCATGAGATATTATCTTGTTGTCATAGACAGCTTTGGAATAGGGGCGGACAGTAGCTGCGAGGAGTATGGTGACTGCGGATCAAACACCGCACTGTCGGCAAGCAGGGCGGTCAAGGGCGAAAAATGGAGCTTTCTTGGCAGAATGGGCCTTGGCAATGCATGCAAGGCACTTGGATTTGAGCTTGAAGGATGCAAAGAGGCGGAAAATCCAATTGCCAATTATGCAGTCCTTGAAAAAAGAGGAGGAGGCAAGGATACCCAGACCGGTCACTGGGAGCTGGTAGGCATAAATCTTGATTTTACATTGACCGTATTTCCGCCTGAATATCCATCATTTCCTGATGAGCTTGTTAAAAAGCTGGAAAAGGAAACGGGAAGAAAGGTAATAGGCAACAAGAGTGTTTCGGGAACGGAAATTATACAAGAGCTTGGAAAGGAGCATATGGAGACAGGTGCAATTATCTGCTATACATCTGCGGATTCCGTGTTCCAGATTGCAGCACATGAAGAAGTGGTTCCGTTGGATGAACTATATGACATATGCAGAAAAGCAAGACTGATATGTGACGATTACAAAGTGGGAAGAGTTATAGCAAGACCGTTTGTAGGGAACGAAAAGGATGGCTTTGTAAGGACGAAGAATAGAAAAGACTACAGTATTGAGCTTCCCCACAAGTCGCTTATGGAGGATGAACTGCACTCTCTTGATGTAAGTGTTGTTGCCGTGGGTAAGATATGGGACATATTTGACGGCAAGGGCATTGATATAAATTATCCGGACAAGGGGAATGAGGCGTGTCTTGACAGGGTGGAGGAAATTGCAAGGACAAAAACTGACAAAAAGGAGTTTGTTTTTGTAAATCTTGTAGATACTGACATGCTCTATGGACACAGAAGGGATTCTTTGGGATACTGCACAGAGGTTGAAAGGATTTCAAAAAGACTGGAAGAAATATTCCCGCTTCTGGATGAGGATGATATCCTTTGCATAACTGCGGACCACGGATGCGATCCTGGGTTTAAAGGTACTGACCACACCAGGGAATACGTGCCTTTTTTGGAATGTTCAAAAAAGGACATGAAGGGCAATTGTCTTGGAATTGTTAACGGTTTTGATTTTGCAATCAAAAGGGCAATCAGTTTTTTTGGCAGGTGATTTGCATATTGCTATTCTAGGATATATAATTTTAATAAAAATGAAGGAGTCGGATGAATGGCTGATAGAAACAAAAAGAAAGTTATTGATTTGAAACCTGGGGATACTGCTGAAGGCTACTTTTACATTAAAGTATCCGAACAAAAGCAAACAACCACCAACAACAGATACATGAACTTTACTTTTGCGGACAACACGGGCGAAATCAACGCAAAACTCTGGGACTGGGATGATGACAATGTGACAAGGTTTGCAGCAGGTACCGTGGTATGGGCAAAGGGGCAGGTAATTGACTGGCAGGGCCAGCTTCAGTTCAAGATTGACAGAATAAGGAGGACTGTGGAAGCAGATAATGTCAATCCGGAGGACTTCATACCCAGCGCTCCATATCCGGGAGAGGAGATGTATGAAATTGTAGAAAAAACAGTCCTTGAAATGAAGAATGCAGAGATTGCAACCCTTGTAATGGCGGTGCTTGAAAAGTACAAAAACCAGCTGATATATTTCCCTGCAGCCAAGAAGAATCATCATTCGGTGCGCTGTGGGCTGCTTTATCACATTACCACAATGCTGAAAAATGCCAAGGCGCTTTCTGATACTTACGATTTTCTCAACAGGGATCTTTTGTATGCAGGAGTCATACTGCATGACATTGGAAAGATTGAGGAGATGGAAGTTTCGGAATACGGCATAGTTTCTGACTATACGACTGAAGGAATAATGCTGGGGCATTTGATTCAGGGTATAAAGGTTGTAAGCGAGACAGGCAAAGAATTGGGGATAAACAAGGAAATCATAATGCTGCTTGAGCACATGATACTGTCCCACCATTACGAGCCGGAATATGGAAGCCCCAAATATCCAATGATACCGGAAGCGGAAATGCTTCATTATCTTGATGTTATGGATGCCCGCATGTATGACATGGCAAGGGCGTATGAAACCACCGAAACAGGAACCTTCAGCGAAAGAATATGGTCGCTCAACAATAGACAAATTTACAGGCATGACATAAAGAAGGAGTAGAATATGGCGCTCAACATACTGGCCGGCAGGGCAGGTACGGGAAAAAGCACATACTGTATAGACAGCATAGCCAGGCATTTGAAGCATGAATGCGGGCCTGTTTACCTGGTGGTGCCTGAGCAGTACTCCCTTCAGGCAGAAGCAAGGCTGCTTGAGCATCCTGACTGCAAGGGTTTGTTAGGCAATGAAGTGGTCAGCTTCAAACGCATGGCTTTCAGGATATTGTCCAGGTATGGAGGGCTAGCAAAAACAAAACTTAATCCTTCAGGCAGGATTATGCTGCTTGGTCATGTGGTTAAAGAAAATATTGAAAGACTTGAATACTTTGGTTTTCTGGAAAAACGTCCAGGAGAGATAAACAGACTATTAGGGCTTATTGATGAATTTGGAAGATATGAGGTCACTCCCGACATGCTGGAAGAGGCAACGGAGGACCTTGAAGATGAGCTTTTGAAAAACAAACTTTCGGATTTGTCCCTTATATACAGTGAGTACAGGAATCTTCTATTGAAAGACAATATAGATGACCAGGATGTTTACAGTGCTTTTTTGGAAAAGCTTGTAGAACACAGACCTTTTGAGAATGCTGTAATATGGCTTGACGGCTTTGCCGGTTTTACCTCCTATGAGTTTGACATACTGAAGGAGCTGGTAAGGCAGTGCAGGGATGTAAATGTGTGTCTTTGCATGGATGAGGAAGACGAGTATATATTCGACAGAGTATACAGAACCTGCGAACAGCTAAAAATGGTTGCAAAGGAAGCTAATGCAGACATAAACACTACATATTTAAAGGAAAGCTACCGCTTTACAAACAAGCATATTGCCCATCTTGAAAGGAACTTTGGCAAATATCCTGCAAAAAGGGTACTGGATGTTCCGGAAAACATAAAGGTTGTGGAATGCAGAAGCATTTATGAGGAAGTGGACCGCTGTGCCAGGGAAATTGTCATACTTTTGAGGGAGGAAGGTTTAAGGTACAAGGATATTGCCGTAACAGCAAGAAGTATTGAGCTGTACGAGAAGGTCATAAAGATTGTTTTTCCAAAGTACAATATTCCATACTTCATTGACTCGAAGAAGAATATAGAAGATCATCCTTTAATAAGATTTATTCTGACTTTGCTTGATATTGTGGGAAGTTCCTGGGAGAGGACAAGCGTACTTGATTTTCTGAAAACCGGCCTGTATACGGAAGAAATTTGCGCGGTTGACCGGTTTGAAAACTTTATGCTTGAACAGGGATTCAGAGGGAAAAAGGATTTTGTGGAAAGTATAGAAGAGTATGAAGAAGTAGAGGCTCTTAGGAAAAAATTTTATGAGGATGTCTCTGAATTTGAGGAAGAGTTTAAAAAATGCCGCAGCCTGAAAGAGTGCTGCAAAATTCTTGTTTCATTTTTCCTGAGGCTTGATGTCCAGGGAAAAATGCAGAAAATGTCGCTTAAGTTCAAGGAAGCCAACATGCCTGTACTTGCAAATGAATATGCAAGGATTTGGAATATAACCATGGAGGTTATTGAGCAGATTTACGTGTTTATGGGCGGCATAAGGCTGACAGGTTCACTTAAGGACCGGGTAAGGCTTTTCAAGGAAACCCTTTTATTGGGCTTTTCCGAGTACAAGATTGGATTTATTCCCTTTACCGATGACAGCGTCCAAATTGGTGTTGCGGACAGAACAAGAAGCCATAATATAAAAGGAATGATCCTGCTTGGAGCAAACGAGGGTGTTTTTCCTGCCACGTTTGTGGATGAAGGTCTTTTGAAGGATGACGACAGGGAATATTTGAGAAGCAGAGGGATAACTCTGGCAGAGGACAACAGGACCAAGGCAAACATGGAATACTACCTTATATACACAGTCCTGTCATCTCCTTCCGAGCATTTGATTATATCCTATTCATTGGAAGACCAGGGATTGAATCCAATGAGACCGTCCGTTATTGTGCAGCGAATTAAGAATATCTTTCCGTCATTGGAGGTTGTAAAGGATTACAATGAGGAAGCAATGGAAAGACTTACTTTGCCTCTTCCTTTTTTGACTGAGAATGCAGGGCTTTTGCGGAATGCAGAGGATGAGACAATAAAATGTATAAGAAAATGGTATAGGGAAAGGGATGAGTTCAAGGATGTCTTTGAAAGAATTCTGAAAGCGGACACTTCTTTCAGAAAAGATTTGTATCTGCCAAAAGACATAATGGACGAGCTTTTTGCCAGGAACCTTTACATGTCAGCTTCCAAAATTGAAAAGTACAACAAGTGCCCCTATTCCTACTTCATGCGCTATGGCATAAAGGCGGAGAAAAGGAAGGAAGCGTTGGTTGAAAATACGGATGTGGGCACTTTTATGCATACACTTATTGACAAGGCTTCAAAAAAGGCTGTCGATCTTCCGGTTGAAAACAGCGACAAGCTCATGGATGATGTGTTTTTTGAATCCTTGGAGGAAGTGGGCATAAG
>JAAYLF010000241.1 GCA_012522035.1 Clostridiaceae bacterium | reverse complement strand
TTATATCATAATTGTCAACTATTGTCAACATAAAAATGTAAATTATTTGACATAAAAAAAGCGCCAAATTGGCGTTATTTAGGGCATTTATGCAATTTAAATTGAAAGATTAACTGTTAAACTAGGGCGCTGCCTGTTGACCCTTTATGAAATTTTTATTAATATATACACAACAAAAAGATTGTAAAGGGGCTTGCGACATGTACAGAAAAACGACATTGGCTTTTTCATTATTCTTAATACTCGCCATTTTTCTTTCTAGCTGCACTGTTACAAAAAAGAAAAGAACAGAGTTTTCAGAGAAAAACGGCACTTACGCTGCCGTAGATGATCTTGGTAGAGTCCTTGGAATGCCTGGAGACAAAGGTATTCCCAAAGAGTACAGGGAAGACAAATATGTGGGGATCTTCTACTTCTTATGGCATGGAACAGGGGATACCTCAAAAGTGTATGATATTACGAAAATCATGGCATCTGACCCGGATGCGGCATGGAAGCCTGAGTTGTGGGGCGGATATAGCGTAATGCACTGGTGGGGAGAGCCGTTATTCGGATACTACTATGCAAGTGACGCATGGGTACTTAGAAAGCATGTGCAAATGCTGACGGATGCGGATGTGGACTTTCTTGTATTTGATACTACAAACAACAGTGTATATGCAGACACCGCATTAAAACTTATGGCAATCCTTTATGAATACTACCAGCAGGGCTGGGATGTGCCAAAGGTTGCGTTCTATACCAACACGAATACAGGATTGCGAATGAACCAGGTATATGAGCAGGTGTATAAAAAGCATCCGGAATACAAGGATATTTGGTTCCACCTTGATGGAAAACCATTGATAATTGGAAGGCCTGAAGACCCCAACACCAGCGATGAGGTTAAAGAGTTCTTTACCATTAAGCACAGTCAGTGGCCAAATGAAAAGGATAGCTCGGGCAATATGCTCTATCATGAGGATGGTTTTCCCTGGATGGCATTTGAAAGACCTCAGCATGTGTTTGGAAAATCCTTGGGTACCACAATTATCAGTGTGTCGATAGCCCAGCATCAGAGCACTGTGGCTTTCAGTGACACAGCCCTATATGGTGACGATACCAACTGGACCCGTTCCTATCACAATGGAAAGAACGACAAATCAGAAGGCGCATATCTTTATGGGTACAACTTCCAGGAACAGTGGGATTATGCAATCTCGCAAGACCCTGACATCATATTCGTAACAGGATGGAATGAATGGATTGCAGGAAACTGGGGACCAAAAGGCAACAAACCGCTTTTGTTCGTTGATGCTTGCGACATAAACACCAGCCGTGATGCAGAACCTATGAAGGACGGATATGGCGACAACTATTATATGCAGTTGATACATAATATTAGGAGATTCAAGGGTGTAAGGCCACCTGTGAACGCCACGGAAACCCTTACCATTGATATAAACGGCGGTTTCGATCAGTGGAACAATGCAAAGGCTGTTTACACTGACTATTCCGATGATACTGTCCATAGAAATTCAAGAGGATATGGCAATGTAACGTACAAAAATGAAAGTGGACGAAATGATATTGTTACCATGAAGGTTGCACATGACGACAACTTCATATACTTCTATGCTGAAACCAAAGAGGATCTGACCCATCCTTCGGACAAACACTGGATGAACTTGTTCATCCGTACCGGAAACAAGAAAAACAAAAACTGGTATGGATACGATTTTGTTGTAAACAGAAAGAACCCTGACTGGGATGCGTATCTTGAGAAATGCACCGGAGGGTTCAATTGGGAGGAAGCTGCGAAGTTGACTTTCAAATATGAGGGCAACAAACTCCATATTGCAATTCCGCGCGAAGCCTTGGGACTTAAAGGAAAGAAGATAGATATTCAGTTCAAATGGGCGGACAATTATCAGGAAGATGACTTCTGGTCCTTCTATACCGATGGAGATGCCGCTCCCATTGGCAGAATGAACTACGTATATTCAGAAACAGCCTAGATATTGATTACATTAATCTGCCGTATGTTATTTACATGCGGCAGTATTCTTTTATGACAAGCAGTAAGAATAATCTGATTGTTGTGAATGCTGTTGTATTTTTTTAGATAGTTTAATGACCTTTCCAGTCTTTCATCGTCGTATTGTACGAAGGGGTCATCCAGATACAAAGGGAGAGCTCCATAAGGTACAATAGTTTTACCTACAGCAAGCCTGAAAGCCAGGAAAAGTTGGTCAATGGTTCCTCCGCTGTAGAACTGATGAGGAAAGTAGCCGGTTTCCTCATCCACGGATATGTCAAAATCTTTCGATATCCTTACATTGTCATGAGTGCTGTTTGTTAGCTCTTTCAATATTTTCCCCGTTTCATCAGCTATTTTTGGTCCAAAAAGGGTCTGGAGCTGGCTGTATGAATCCCTAATAACCTCATACGCAATTTGTAAAGCCTGATACTTCTCCTCATAGTAGGTTATTTTCTCTTCCAACTCCT
Organism: Clostridiaceae bacterium; assembly: GCA_012522035.1. GTDB lineage: Bacteria > Bacillota > Clostridia > UBA1212 > DUPL01 > DUPL01. The sequence goes on along the minus strand of JAAYLF010000241.1, from coordinate 7,413 downwards.
TCTTTTCTTCCAGTAGGGAAGAATAATCATAGGGACTCTTTGCAGTCTGTATTTGTGCGGTTTTAAATGCGATCAACCGGGTAAGTTCTTCCCGTCTTTTTACAAGAACCTCAATGTTCTCTTCCTCAAAGCCTTTTGAATTCCTTAGTATTTCTTCTGCCTTCTTCCATTCCTTTTCATGTTCTGACAGATCTTTTCCCTGCAGCATGTACTCAAGCAGTTCCGCTTCCTTTTTAAGCTCCATCATAATCATGGCTGCACTGCTGGATTCGCGCTTCTGCCTTAAGGCTAGTATGGACAAAACCACTACAAGCAGGACAGGTATAAAGGCGAAAGGAGTTGGGATGGGTAAAAAGTACAAAACTCCGGAAAGAACCAATAAAAGAAGGGTTGAGATGTAGTAGGTCTTGGCGGATGATTTTGCAATTTTCCCGGAAGTTTTCTGCATGGCTTCCTGCAGGTTGTTTATTTTCGACATCTGCTGAAACACCATGTTTCTATGCCTTATTCTTTCCTTTGCGTGGTAGAAATTTATTCTTTCGTCAATTTTCTCTTTTTCCGAGACAAGACTCTCAAGTTCTGTTTTTATCTCCTTGAGGTGCTTTTCTTCCTCTTTTATGATATCAAAAGCTGCATCGTTTTCTTTTTTCAGTGCATACAGCTTGTCCAAAATGCCTTTTCCGGATCTGGGGGCTTTTATGGTGCCCATTGCATTTTCAAGTCTTCTTTCAACAATGTTGATGGATTCTTCCTCCCCAACTTGTGATTTTGCAATCAAAGACATAATCTGGCCATCCTTGTCCCTGGATGCATCAATTTTTGACTGCAGCTGGGGAGCAAAAATGGAAGAGTCAAAAGCACCCTCGGAAAGGTTGAAGATATATTCTCCCAAAGACATACCGCTTGGAATTGCAACCTTTTCGCCTGTGGTTTCGTTGTATAATGCATACTCGTCATTGCGCTTTGATTTGCCAAATGTGCTTGTTAATCTGTATTTTTTATTCTCAAACTCAAAGAACATCTCTCCGCCAAAACTTTGCGGGTTGTCCCAGGGAGCATACTTTGTCCTTTCACTCAGGACTCCTCTTGATGAAAGACCGTACAAACATGCTTTGATAAATGCCAGGATTGTGGATTTGCCACTTTCATTCGGCCCGTATATAATATTTATGTCCTTTGAGAAATCCATCTCAAAATTCTTTAATTTTCCAAAACCATATATCTTGATCTTTGACACGTACATTTCTACACCTCTATATCTTCGTCGAAAGCCTTTAATCCGAGCATCAAGCTTTCAGAAAGAATCAAGTTGCCCGGCTCCAGTTTCATTTTGTCCAGCATGTTTCTCAGAAAGATGCCTTTTAATGTGTTTTCTTTTTTGAGTTTTTCAAAATCCATACTCATAACTGTTTTATCTATGATTTCCATGTGAGTGTAGTATGGAGACAAAAAAGATTCCAAAACTTTTGTATCCGGACTTGCTTCCACACTGCCTTTGAGGATTACCCTGTAATGGTCTTTTGAACTTCCGCATTCTTCATTTATCCTGTTTAGTATTGCGTCGTGGGTTTTAAGATTTGATATATCCAGTTCTTTTATGACATATCTTTTCTTGCTTGTGGGATAAAACTTCGTACTTACAACTCCATTTTCGATATGTCCCAAAACTATTCCCAAAGTCCCATGTTCATCAAAGCCCTTTGCTTCAGGAGAGCCGGGAAAGGTATATGAGTTATTCGACATGGGTTTGTGTATATGTCCCAAAGCACAGTAGTCAAACCCAATTTCATCAAGAAGGGTTTTGGGAATTGGGTTGTACATGGAACGGGCAGCAACATCACCATGCATGACTAGTATGTTTGTATAACTTCCATCAAGGCTTATCCTGGCAAGCAGGCCATCTTCCTCAAAGTGACTTGCAAAGGCTCTTCCGTAGAAGCGGATGTTTCCCAATGTTACAAAAGAAAGCCTTTCCTTAAAGATAATTACATTGTCTGGCCACTTTTCAGAAAGGTAAGGAGAATTGAAGACAAGGGGGTCGTGATTGCCAGGAGCTATGAATATTCTGCAGCTCCTTATTAGTTCAAAAAGTTCCTTGACCTTGTTTACCAGTGTTTTGTCAGGATGCGCAGAATCAAACAAATCTCCTGCGATTAACAAAAAGTCGATATTATCTTTTTTTGCCATGCTTATTATTTTTACAAAGGTCTCATAAACATCATCATTTATGTTTTTTAGATGAATGTCCGCTGTATGTATGAATTTATAACTGCTCATAGAATCACACTCTTTAATATGATATGAAAAATTATATCATATGGGGGTCGGATACTTCAACAGAATTGCCAAAAGGCAAGCCTTGGGTTATAATATGTGAAAAAAGGAGGCTGCTCCATGAAGAAAACAATAAATGTGGCTGTCGTAGGTACCGGATTTATGGGTAAAACCCACAGCTATGCCATATCGAATCTCAGGTACTTTTATAACGATTTGCCGTTTGAGGCATGTCTGCATACCGTGTGCTCAAGAACTGAAGAAAATGCCAACAAGGCTAAAGAGCAGTACGGGTTCAAATATGGAGTTATGGATTATGATGAGGTTGTATCAAACCCTGAAATAGATGTGGTGTCAATATGCACTCCAAACTATATGCATGCAGAGCAAATCCTTAAAGCTGTAAATTGCGGAAAACACGTTTATTGTGAGAAACCTGCTGTAAATACCAGGGATGAGGCAATTCTGGTGCAGAATGTACTGAAAGACGCCAAAATTGTCTGTGGTATTGTTTTCAACAACAGATATTTTCCTGCCACCATGAGGGCAAAACAATTGGTGGAAGAGGGAAGAATAGGTAATGTGGTGGGTTTTAGCGGAAGGTATCTCCATTCTTCCGGATTGAACAGATCCAGTTATGGCTGGAGGGGAGACAGAAAAATGAGTGGTGGCGGCGCATTGTATGATTTGGGCTCCCATGTGGTGGATCTGATTACCCACATAACAGGAACCAGGATAAGGTCGGTTATTGGCAGGGAACATATACTGAACAAGGAGATAACGGATTGCGATGAGCATTTTTCCATGATAGCAAGGCTTGAAAATGGAGGCCTTGGAACTATTACAGTAAGCAGAATAACCATAGGCACGAATGATGGTTTGGAGATAGAAATACATGGAGACAAGGGAGCAGTCAAGTTTAGTTTGATGGAACCGAATAAACTGTATTTCTTTGATGGCACAAAGGAGACAAGTCCCTATGGAGGAGAATCGGGGTACACAGTAATTGACTGCATAGGCAAGTACGAGTATCCTGGAGGAGTATTCCCAAGTTCAAAGGCTCCTGTAAGCTGGCTTAGAGGACATGTGCATTCAATGTACTCCTTTTTGCAGAGTGTGTATGAAGGCGATACAGAACTTAAAAAGGGTGCAAAGCTTTTGGATTCTCTGAATATTAACTGTATTCTTGAAGCAGCCCAGCTCTCCAATGAGACGGGCAAGGAAGAAGAGGTAAGGTATATTATTTTTTGAAGGAAGGATTATTTGTGAAGGACAAGTTTTACTACAATTTTGTCAACTCATTGATTGCAGTTGGGATTTTATCAATACCTGTTAGCATTTTGGTTTACATTCTTTTTGAAAAAGGTGTTGTTGTCACCTATTTCAACAACTTTGTTGTGCTGGTTATAGGGGTTGTGGTTTGTATTCTATCTTTTGTTTTGCACTTTGTGCTTTCCAAAACGTATGGGTACAAAAAAGTTATGTGGAAATACAAGGAGGAAAATGAAATAGAACTGCCTTTTGACAATTTGTCCGAAGGTTTTGGAAAGTCACTGAAGGATCTTGGATTCCATGTGGTGAGCCTTCCGGATTTGATTGATGTTTTTGTTCTTGAAGAGCCTTTGAAGGATGGATTATACATAAAGGCGGCTTTTTGTGTCAAAGAGGAAGAGTTTGATTTAAAAAAGGTAAGAAATGTGGAGAATACATTGACAAGATATTATTTTGATAATGACATGGCTATCAAGGCTATAACCGGCATATGCTGTGTTGTTCTGGATGAAGTAACCAAACGCAAGGTTGAGAAATACAAGCAGGTCAAGGACTATTTCAATTACAATGAGCCTAAGGACGTTGTTGTACAGATTGCGTTTTGTGCAGCAGATTTGCACAGCAAAAAGATCTACTTTAATTCCGAGAACATAACAGGCAAGAGAAATATCCCAATCCTGCTGATTAATGACATTTTCAGGAGATAGCCAGGAGGACTGTTGTAGGAGCAATGGAAGCATATGTTCATAAAGTGCAGTATTATGAGACGGACCAAATGGGAGTGGTTCATCACTCGAATTATATAAGGTGGTTTGAAGAGGCAAGAATTGACTATTTGGAAAAGATGGGAATGAGTTATGATGCCGTTGAGAAAAAAGGAATCATATCACCTGTTGTGTCTTTAAACTGTGAGTACAAATCCCCTGCAAGATTTGGTGATACGGTTTTCATAGTGACATGCCTGAAAATGGTCAGTGGTGCAAAGTTTTGCTTTGGTTACGAGGTGTATGACTTGAAAAGCAGAAAAATACGGGCAACAGGCGAAAGCCGCCATTGTTTCTTGAAGGATAATAAAATCATCTCCATAAAGAAGGAGAACGAAAAGGTTTTTGAGCTTTTCAAGTCATATGAAGGAGTGTCTACAACTATTGAGGGAATATATTGAAGTGATATATTCCTTCTTTTATACCCTTTGCTTTCAAATGTATTCTGAATACACTGTTTGTTTTCCACACGCCTGAAAGCTTTTCGTCATTCATCCCTATTTGCTCTACAAACACTTCAAGAGACTTGTCAAACTCTACCTTTCCATTTTCGAAGATTAGACAGTTTTCACTTATCCTTGGTTTTTCGATTGTCATCAGGTGGAAATTCACATCCGATTTTTCCTCCATTTTTATGTCCTCAATAATTGCAATGCAGCCATCCTCATACATTCTGGCTTCCCTTGTGTAGGAAACAAGTTTCTCAAAACCATAGGCTTCTTTAAGCTCTGCTCTGAAGGTTCTGTTTTGCAAATCAAACACGCAATTGGTGGCTCTTTTTGCAAAACCTGCAATTTGCTCGTGTCCGGCAATGTTGGGAAGATTGTGGTATTCCGAACGCATTGTCCAAATACTGTATCTTTGGGAGCTAAAGGTTTCTTTTGTGTAGGTGCCTACACCTACATCTATAATGAGGGGATTTGAATTTACAAAGACAATGAAGTTGCCAACATCATTATGGTTGTGGCCTTCTGCATTGTGTCCTCCCTTTATTCCCAAAATGGATTTGTCACTTCTCAGAACCATAACTCCAAGCCGGGGAAGCGCGGCATTTTTTGCCGTGTATTCAGCGCCTTGTTTTTGCGGCACATCATAAAGGGATTTTATTGTCCTGTATGTTCTTTGCGATATTATGCAGGGTTTTGTGTGGTTGTATAGTGCAAGACCAAAAGCTTCAAGGTCAGCTGATTTTGTTCTTCTTCCCATTCGGGCAACTGCAGAAAAGTCCACTGTAATTTTTGCGGGACTGTCTGCAAAGTTGAGATAAAAATCATCAACGACATGCATGTGCATTATGTATTCCATTATTCTTCCTACAAATGGATTTGAAAACACGTCTATTCTGCCGTTTGTCATATCATAAATCAGTTCAAGGCAGTCAAAATATGAAGCGCCGGCAACGTTCCAGTAGGAGGGGCCTTCGTCGCATCCGCCATCGTCCGGATAGTGTTTAGTAAAGCCGTCCAGCATTCTGCAGGCTCTCTCTACAAATATTTCTCTTGTTTTTTTGTCTTTGACACAAAGAGCGCAAACAACAAGAGCATTGGATACAATCCAGGGATTCCAGTTGTTTACCATGTTTCCTTTCAGTGAAGTCCACCACATGTCGTCGTTGGCAAGAAACGGATTTATTATCCTTCTGTCCAGCTCATATAGCAGCCTGCTTGCTATAACGGGGGTGACTGAGTTTAGGATGTCCTCTGCAAGGTAGTATACCCAGGCAAGAAGAGCGCCGGTCTCTGCTGCAAAAAGATCGATATAGTCGACTTCTTCTTTGAAACAGTAGGGAAGAGGGCATATATGACTTGAGTGGGGCATGTGACCGTTGTGGGCAGGCAGCACCCAGGTGCTTTCCTCAAGTATCATCCATAATAAATCAATCAGTTTGTCTGTGAAATGTCCCTTTCTTTCAATGCATTCGGCAAGGAGATAGTAAAAGAGCATGTCGCGTCTTTTGAAATACGGTTTTTCATAGTTGGTTCTGTTTCCGTTTCTTTTGAATTCCATGTACATGGAGGCTGTCAGCTGTGGATAAGGGTGATTCAAATACTCTTCCGCTTTATTTAGAATATGTTCACTACCTTGTTTTGGCGGAAAGAAATCGTTTCTTGAATAGCCGTTACCAAGATCGAGAAACAATTTGAAATCCCCATAATCAACAATACTGTCTTTTATGCAGTGATTAACCTCTTTTAGCACTTCTTTCATGTTCCTCATATCCTTTTATTTTTTCCAATATTAACACTTTATATAGCAATTATCAACATGTGTTTGTTAGAATAAAGGAGTAATACTTAACAGGAGATGAAGATCTTTGAGAAAGTACAGGATAGAGTTGCACAGCCATACCAGTGAAGTTAGCCCATGTGGGAAAATTACAGCTCAAGAAATGATAGAGTTGTATGTACAGAAAGGTTATGACGGGATAGTTATAACTGATCATTTTACAGGTCCTTTGTTTCATGACTTGAAGGATACAAAAGACATTCTTGATAGATTTTGCAAAGGGTACAACAATGCCCTTTCAGCTGCCCAAGACAGAATAAAAGTTTATTTGGGTGCGGAAGTAAGGCTTGATGAATCATACAACGATTACCTTGTTTTTGGGAATGTCTTAAATTTCTTGAAACATGGAAAGGAGCTATTTGGATTATCTCTTAAAGAATTCTATTATCTTGCCAAGGAGTATGATTTGGCTGTTTTTCAGGCACATCCCTTTCGCGACCATATGAAACCTGCTCCGAAGGAATATGTGGATGGCATTGAGGTGTACAATCTGCACACCGAGCATGAATCGAGGAACTACAAAGCGGTGGATTATGCCAGGAAGAACAACATGCTTGGAATATCCGGAACCGACTGCCACAAGGTTCATCATGTGGGCAGGGGAGGTATTTTTACCGATTTTGTGCCAGCTGATGAGAAGGAGTTAAAAGACCTTATTCTTTCAAAAAACTTTGATTTGAAATTTTAAAGCTATTCCCCTTTGAGTTGTTTTTTACAATTGGAATATTAAAACATACCTGCTCATATATATTAGACAAAAGCAGGCAACAGCTCAAAGGGGGCTTATCATTGAAAGATTATATAGAAGAAAGAGTCT
>JAAYLF010000240.1 GCA_012522035.1 Clostridiaceae bacterium | reverse complement strand
TTCCATGACAGGAACACAAAAAGCATCGGGCTTGCCCATTCCGGTTGGAAGGGAACATTGAATGGCAATGCTTTGAATGTGCTTGATAAAATGCAAGAGCTATACGGTGCAAAGGTAGAAGATATGGAAATTGTCATAGGTCCTTGCATATGCAAAAGTTGTTTTGAAGTAAAAAATGATGTATACTCTCTTTTTGCAGCCAAATATCCAGAGTATTCTGACTGCATTTTAGAGAGTAATATTGACCTTAAAGGAGTAATTGTTCGAAGTCTTCTGGACTACGGCGTAAGTGAGGAAAATATTGCGGATATGAACCTGTGTACATGTCATAATGAAGACAGGTTCTTTTCCCACCGGAGAAGCACTAAAAGAAACATACCTGGCGAAGGCGCAATGGCTGCGCTGGCCTGTTTGAAAGGATAGAATATGAAAAGGGTTTTAGTATCAATTGTCGTTCTTGCCATGCTTGTTTTGGCAGGCTGTGGGGATTCTGATCAGGTCAATACAACACCCCAACCCACGATGAATATAACTGAGCCGACACCCACTCCAGTAGGAGAATTGAAGGTAAAACCTAAAACAGGTTGTACTGTTACACTGGGTGTGTCGAAATTTCAAACCCTAAATCCCCTCGTAGCGGATAATGAGGATATCAAGCACTATTTAAGTCTTGTTTACGATCCTCTTTTCAAACTTGATTTTCAGCAGAATGCTCTTCCTTGCCTTGCGGTAAGTGCGAAGACCCAGGACAAGGGCATGACATGGGAAATTAGTTTGAGAAAGGATGTTGTATGGCATGATGACAAGGCTTTTACAGCCGAGGACTGCGTTCATACCATTGATTTTCTTTTGATGAATGACAGTCTGTATAGTGCTAATGTGGCAAATATTGAGGAATGCATACTGATAGACAATTATACCTTCAGTATAAAGCTGAAGAAAGCTGACATGTATGTTGCGGGAAAGCTTACATTCCCAATTGTTTCTGCAAAGGCCACAGGGAATGACAAGACACCTGTAGGGACTTCCATGTACATGCATACAATTACGGAAGAAGACAAGATGGTTTTTGTGGCAAATGACAAGTACTGGGGTAAAAAGCCGTATATTGAAACTGTGGAAATTCACTTTTTTGACAATGAAAGGCTTAAATATGAGTCAAACTGTAATTTGCTGTTATTGACAGGATCGAATGTCACAAGGTATATGAACAAGGCAGGATATATCTCGTACAAATATATCGGAAGGAATTATGTGTGTCTTGTTCCGAATCTAAGGAACGACAATGTGGCAAATGATGTGAATATTAGAAAAGCGCTTATGCACATTATTGACTTTGACAAGGTAATCAATGCAAGCGTGTCGGGCAATGGCATAAAGGCTGCATGGCCGGTTATGCCAGGAACCAGATACACAAGGGAATCCTCTCACATGTACGACAGGAATTTGAACAAGGCTGTGGAATACCTTGAAAGGGCAGGTTATATCAAGCAGGATGACGGATACTGGTATAAAGTGGGGGATACTCAAAGAAGATATCCGTTGACCATTCCTGTCAATGTGCTGTCCGTTGACACACAGATGCGTCTTTGTGCCGAGAACATAAAAAAACAGGTTGAGGAAACTGGCATAATCGTTTCCATCAACTATCTGACAGAAACGGATTTTAAGACAGCATTAACGAGCAATAATTTTACTTTTGCACTCTTAAGCTATTATATCGGCTCCTGGCCAGACATTGAACCCTTGTTTGCAACAGACGGTGCCATGAATCTGAGTGGTTATTCGAATGAGGAGCTTGACGATCTTCTGTCCGGTTTGTTTGCAAAGGACTCCATACTGGATGACATGACCAGGATAAAGAGTATATTGGATTATGAACTTCCGGTAATGGGTCTTTACATTGCCCAGGAAGCAATAGTGATTTCAGAGAAGATATATGGTAGGGATGCAGAGTACAAATTCTGGAGTCCGCTAGACAATTTTGGCAACTTGCATCTGTTTACCGAAGGAGTTATAGAGGAATAATTAAGTGGAGGAATGAGATGTTTTTTGTAGTTAGCGTTCTGTTGGTTATTGCGGATCAGATTTTCAAGATACTTGTAGCATCAAGGATACCATATGGAAGCGGAATAGAAGTGATTCCAGGTTTTTTTGAACTGGTATACTGGAAAAACACAGGAGCTGCCTGGGGAATATTTTCTGATGAAACATTTTATTTAACGATAATATCTGCTGTTGCATCCCTTGCGATAATATTATTGATGCCTAAGGCCAGGTCATTGTTTATGAAAACATCCTTGTCCTTGATTCTTGCAGGGGCTGTAGGAAATCTGATTGACCGGGTAAGACTTGGCTATGTGATCGATTTTCTGTCGTTTGACATATTTGGCTATGATTTTCCCGTATTCAATTTGGCGGACATGTGCATAGTTGTTGGATGTATTTTGATGATAATTTTTGTGTTGTTTATACATAAGGAAAATGAGCCTTTGTTCAACAAATATGTGTTTGTTCAGAAGCTGAAGGAAAGAAACAGAAAATCATCAGAAGAGGAAGATGCCGGTGTACAGTGAAGACATGGATGACATGGAATATATTGAAGCGGTAGTAGATGCTGAATACCAAGGACAAAGACTGGATGTTTTTCTTACCGAGTATTTGGCAGACTATTATGTTGTCATAAGCAGAAGTTATGTACAGAAACTTATAAAAGATGGTCTTGTAACAAGAAAGGGAAAAGTCGTCAAGGCAAACGAAAAGGTAAAGGAAAACGACATTTACGATGTTCAGTTCAAGGAGCCTGCGGAACTGGAGGCAAAACCTGAAAACATACCCATAGATATTGTTTATGAAGATGAAGATATTGTGGTGGTTAACAAGGCCAGGGGAATGGTGGTGCATCCTGCAGCAGGAAATCATTCAGGAACCTTGGTTAATGCTCTTTTGTATCACTGCAAGGATCTGTCGGATATTGGAGGTACCATAAGACCGGGTATAGTGCACAGGCTTGACAAGGATACCACGGGACTCATGGTGGTGGCCAAGAACAACATGTCCCATTTGTTTTTGTCGAGTGAAATTAAGGAGAGAAAGGTTACAAGAAAATACATGGCTTTGGTTGAAGGCCAGGTTATGGAAAACAAAGGCCTGATAGAGGCCCCTATAGGCAGGCACAAGACTGATAGAAAGAAAATGGCGGTGGATGTGAGAAATGGCAAGGAAGCAAGGACTTATTATACGGTGATTGAAAGATACAATGAGTTTACCTTGCTTGAATGCACATTGGAAACAGGCAGAACTCACCAGATAAGAGTGCATCTTTCATATATCGGATATCCTGTGGTTGGAGATCCGGTATACGGCAAAAAGGATACAAGAGGAATGCCTGGACAGCTACTACATGCATACAAGCTGGAGTTTGTACATCCTAGGACGAAGAAGCTGATGAGTTTTAGTAGTGATTTGCCAAGGGAGTTTAATGAGCTTTTGAATAGATTTGACAGATAAAATTTATTCTGATAAAATTTATTATATGGATATACATTCAAATAAAGATGAATTTATATCCAAACTGGAGCTTCTTGGATCCATGCATATTACAAGCAGTCAGCTGTACAGCTGGAAAAGAAAAGGACTTATACCCAAGGAGTGGTTTGTTAAAAAGGTGACCCGGACTGGGCAAATAACTGTTTTTCCCCGGAAATTGATTGTAACCAGGATAAGGGACATACTAAGGTACAAGGAGAAATACAGTTTGGATAAAGTTGAGATGTTTATATCCCCCGAAACAACAGACAGAAGGTTTACCTTGCATGAGGTTTTGCAAATAAAGGATATAAATCCTGATATATTGGATGAAGAGAAGACCGGATATACATATACCGAGATTTTGGTTTTGATTGTATTAACAGATTTTCAAAAGAAAACAAAAGCAACCGACATGGTTGTCTCGAGACTGCTTGACAGTCTTTATGATGTTGAGATAAGGGTTGAGACAGATACGGTTGTTATTGCAGAATACAAAGGTGAATATTTTTCAATAATAACCGTGGATGACAATGTGTACATCCCTGATTCAAATTGTAAAATTGTATGCAGATACAATATGTGTGAAGTCTCGGAAAAGTTTAAGAAAGAGAATGAAATCCTGCTGGTAATAGATAGGGAAGAGATGTTAAGCAAATGTATTGAGATAATTACAAAAGAAGTAGGAGGTGTATAAATGCCTTATTTTTTCTTTGACTACTGGTATGTGGTGCTGGTGCTTCCTGTTTTGGTTGCGTCAATGATAATACAAGTAAAACTGCAGTCCACATACAATCGATATTCACAGGTGAGAAGCAGAAGTGGCTATACGGGAGCGCAAATTGCAGAGAAGATCCTTAGGGAAAACGGCATATACGATGTGAGGGTGGAACACGTCAGAGGCAATCTAACAGACCATTATAGTCCAAAAGAGAATGTTATAAGATTGTCGGATGGTGTGTACAACAGTACAAGTGTAGCCGCTCTGGGTATTGCCTGTCATGAAGTGGGGCACGCCATTCAGTATCACCGCAATTATTCTCCAATCGTGGTTCGTAATGCGTTTGTTCCTGTTGCAAACATCGGTTCGATGATCTCCTGGCCGTTGGTTCTGATAGGGTTGGTTATGGGATTTGGACAATTGGTCACCATTGGAATTGTATTGTTTGCATCCGTTGCATTATTCCAGTTGATTACACTGCCTGTTGAGTTGAATGCATCAAAAAGAGCCATACAGGCTTTGGACAGAGGCATTCTAGACCAGGCTGAGCTAAACGGAACCAAAAGGGTTTTATGGGCTGCAGCCATGACATATGTTGCCGCACTGGCGCTTTCAATTGCGCAGCTTTTGAGACTGCTTTTATTGACAAGAGACCGCAGGGATTAGATTTTGAATAAGGATAAAGGCAGGCTGGATTGAACTATCCAGCTTGTTTTTTTTGGAATCCTCCACTGTCAACCGTATTTGAAAATGTCCCCAAAAAAATAAGAAAAAACAGCATAAGAACCATATTTAATTTGAGTATATGTACTTCAAAAGGTCGGTAGAGGCCAAGTCAAGAGTCACTTTGTTTCTTCTC
>JAAYLF010000239.1 GCA_012522035.1 Clostridiaceae bacterium | reverse complement strand
GTGTTCTTAAAGCTTCTGAATCCAGTTGCTCCCCATATTACGGAAGAGATTTGGGAGAGCATGAAATTGGGCGAAGGTTACCTTTACGAACAAAGTTGGCCTGAGTACGATGCAAAATATACGGTCAAGGATGAGATAGAAATTGCTGTTCAAATTAACGGCAAGGTAAGGGAACGATTGGATGTGCCTTCAAAATATGACAAGAAACAGATTGAAGAGTTTGTTTTGGGAAATGAGAAGGTAAAAGAACTCATCGGGGACAAACAGATTAGAAAAATCATTGTCGTCCCTGGAAGACTTGTGAACATTGTTGTAGGTTGATTCAAGGAGGTTAAAAAATGGATAAAATAACCGAGTTTATTGTTACAAGGGGAGACATGCAAACCGTTCTGTGGCTTATGATAGGAATAATACTGTCCATCATCTATGCTTTGGCAAGAGACAGGGCTGTGTTCTTTTTGATGGTGAGCTCGTATATTACCTGTATTGCGTCTTTTTCGAAAATGACATTGACATCACAGGTGATTACGTTTATTGTACTGTACCTTTGTACGTATCTCGGTTTGAAGCATTTTAAACCAAACAGTAAAAAGGAGTAATTTGTCATATGGATTATAAAGGATATATTACAGAATGTATCAGCAAAGCATTGAATGACGATTTTGAAAAGGTGCTTGGGCTTTTGTCGGTCCCGCCTAATGAAAACATGGGGGATGTTGCATTCCCATGTTTTTCATATGCAAAGCAATTCAGAAAGGCTCCTGCCATGATTGCGCAGGAAGTCCTGGATAAGATAAAGGCTGACAGTGATTTTGATGAAAAGATTATTGCAAAGATGGAAGTTGCAGGAGGGTATTTGAATTTCTTTCTGAACAGGAATGAATTTATATCATCCGTAGTACGTGATGTCGTTGAAAAAGGCGTTGATTTTGCACGCAGCGACGAGGGAAACAGTAAAAAGGTTATTGTTGAGTTTTCGTCTCCGAACATTGCCAAACCCTTTCATATAGGTCATTTGTTCAGCACTTCTTTGGGCAACTCCATTGAAAAGATTTATTCCTATTTGGGATACGACACAGTGAAGATAAATCACTTGGGTGACTGGGGAACCCAGTTCGGAAAACTAATTTCCGCCTACAAAAGGTGGGGCGTTGATGAGGATATATTAAAAGACCCAATCAATGAGCTGTTGAAAATATATGTCAGATTCCATCAGGAAGCCGAAGAGAATCCCTCCCTTGAAGACGAGGCAAGAATGTACTTCAAGAAGCTAGAAGATGGAGACGAGGAGATAGTAAGGCTTTGGAAGTTCTTTGTGGAAGTTTCCATGAAAGAGTTCTCCAGGGTATACGACATGCTTAATATTTCCTTTGATTCCTATGCAGGAGAAAGTTTCTACCAGGATAAAATGCCTGAGGTTATAGAAATGCTGGAAGAAAAGGGGATCCTTGAAGACAGTGAAGGTGCAAGGGTTGTCACTTTTGACGACATGCCTCCTTGTATAATCATCAAGAAGGATGGCACCACCATTTATGCAACGAGGGATATAGCGGCTGCAATTTACAGGAAGAGGCATTATGATTTTCATAAAAACATTTATGTGGTGGGACTGCCTCAGACTCTACACTTCAAGCAGGTTTTTGGTGTAATTGCCAAAATGGGATTTGACTGGGCTGATGACTGCATCCATGTTGGTTTTGGTACTGTAAGGTTTCCTGACAAGAAACTTTCCACAAGGCATGGAGATGTGGTGTTCCTTGAGGATGTGCTTAAGGAATCCATTGCAAAAACAAGGGAAATCATTGAAAACAGCCCAACCACCAAGGAAATTGACAATGTTGACGAGGTTGCAACAAAGGTCGGCATTGGTGCAATTCTCTTTACTTTCCTTAAGAATGCAAGGGAAAGGGATATTGTTTTCACATGGGAGGATATCCTTGATTTTGAGGGTGAATCTGGTCCCTATGTACAGTACAGCTATGCACGCGGAAAGAGCATACTGAGAAAGGCAGAAGAACAGGGGATTAAGTACAAAGGTGCAAGGCTTGATATACTTGACAGTCAGGAAGAGTTTGCCCTTGTGAAACTTATTAAAGATTTTCCAGAAGCAATAAGGAATGCAGCTTACAAATACGAGCCTTCTGTTATTACCAGGCATATTGTTGATGTTGCTCAGGCCTTCAACAAGTTCTACAACAGCTGCAGCATATTGAAGGCTGAAGAGGATGTTATGAAGGCAAGGCTTAATCTTGTCGAGGCTTCCTGCATATGCATTAAAACCGGTCTAAATTTATTAGGC
>JAAYLF010000238.1 GCA_012522035.1 Clostridiaceae bacterium | reverse complement strand
GGCATTTGGTATTAGGAAAAAGTAAATGCAACTCTAGCCATAAGTTATTAGAATGTGAGTATTTGCATCTTCGGAAGAAGTAAATGCAACTGTATCTTTGCATTTAAAAATTCAAATGACCAAAAGGATAAATTTTTTAAAAAAAAAGCTGGACAACTGAAATATTATGTGTTAAAATATATTTCGGTTTCAGCCAGCCCTCATAGCTCAGTAGGCAGAGCGCATCCATGGTAAGGATGAGGTCACCAGTTCGATTCTGGTTGAGGGCTCCACAAAAAAGCACAGTTTAAAAGACTGTGCTTTTTTTTTGCTTGTATATATTTCCGGTAGATAGTATAATTCAAGAAACTTGGTCAATACACATGGGAAGAAAGACAAAATATCTGACGTAAACTTTGGAGGTTCTTGAATGAAAAGAGTTTTATGTATCTTTATATTCCTGTTTATATTTACAGCATCCTTTGTACATGCAGAAGAAATGGAAGTGTTTGACAAGGTTGACTTTGAAGATTTGCAAACTGGTAGTGTTGATGGAAGCGATTTTGCAGTTCTTTGGGATTTCTCAAATCCAGCTGGTAACACTCCATTAATTAGGGATGAGGGAGGCAACAAGTATTTAAGGATGGATGGGTATTCTCAAATAATATCTCCTCATATTATGGAATCTGATGAATATGTGTTTGAGACAAAGATACGCCTCACGTATGGATACAGGTGGGTAGGTTTTTTTGTAAGAGCTGCCAATCCTGTCTTAAGAACCAATCCATATCATTCCGAATACAGTGAATCAAACCCCATAGGCATGCATATTCATTTTTACGAATCGGATTGGTATTATGATGCGGAGCAAAAAGGCGAGTCCAATATGGGGGGAAGTGGCATTGGCATATTCCCAAGAAAAGGCCATGTAAGAGTGGCGATAAAAACCTACATACCCAATGCGTTGAACATGGGAATTGTCTATCATGATTTTCCTTATCCAGAGGACACAAATCCCAAAGAATTTGTCAAGTATACTGTAAGGGATAACGGTACGGATACAATAGAGATCTACATAAACGATCACTTCATAACAAAGATTACTTTTTCAGAACCGGTAGTATATGAAGAGGATCCTCATGATGAGAATGAATATTATTCTGTTGCTTCAATGACTGATTTGGAAGGCAATGTTTTCGATTTGTATGATCAGGAGGATAGAAAGATAGAAATCCTAGACAATGCAAGGATTGCCGTCTTCTCCCACAGAATTGCGTTTGCAAGCAGAACTCAGAGTTTTGATATTGATGACATTGTTTTCTATCATAAAGCAAGCCAAAACACATTACAGCCAACTCAATCACCAGACAGGACTAATGAGAATCCTGTAAACACAACACCTGATAATACGGTGGTCAACGACAATCAGTTGAACTATCCTGCCATACTGATTACCACTTCATCAGCTATTGTAACTGTAATATTTATTTCATACATGATTATATTATTCAGAAAGACTTACAGGAGGTAGGGCAAATGCAAAAATACATAAACATCATTTTATCTTTTCTTTTGTTTGCAACGATTCTGCCAGGTCGTGCCGTTTCCCATGCAAGTGATCCTTCTACATGGACTGCAGTAGACGGTCTTGGAAGGAAACTGCCCGATCAAAGCGAAGTGGGCAGTGTTCGAAAAGACAGGTATGTAGGTATTTTTTACTGGACCTGGCATGACTTTTTTTCTGTGTGGGAGCCAAGGAATATTACAAAGATATTGGAGGAACATCCGGAAGCTGCAAATGATTTTTCTCATGCTGCCTGGGGCAATATGCCCAGTGGTTCTCCATATTTCTGGAATGAACCCATGTTTGGATATTACAGCAGCAAGGATGTTTATGTTCTAAGAAAGCATGCGGAGCTTTTGGCAGATGCCTTGATTGATGTGATTGTGTTCGACTGCACGAATGATACCAACTTGTTTCTTGATGCTGCCAATGTGCTGTTCAAGGTGTTTGAGCAGGCTAAAGAGGAAGGTGTAAATGTTCCCAAATTTGCCTTTATGTTAAATATTAATCCTACAGTCATGATGGAAAACAACAGAATCGAACTTAGGGAATTGTACGAAAAGATTTACAAACTGGAGAAATACAAGGATCTGTGGTTCTACTGGGAAGGAAAACCAATAGTATTTTCTACTGACAAATGTTTGGATGCCTCTGATCCTTTGGAGAAGGAAATATTAGATTTCTTTACATTCAGAAGAATGGATGACATGTTTGATACCAAGGATACGAAGTATGAGGACAAGATGTGGGGGTGGCTATACGTATACCCACAGACCAAGTATGGTGTGAGAGATGATGGAACTGTAGAACAGATGGCTGTTGGTATCGCCCAAAACTATAGTGATGAACATCGTTTGACGGCAATGAATGATCCAAGAGGTGGAGTGCATGGAAGAAGTTTTGCTGCAAACGACTATTCATACTCCTATACTTACAAAGGCAAAACCATAACTGTTGATTCTAATACGGAAAACAAGATTTTGTATGGTCTTAATTTTCAGCAACAGTGGGATTATGCATTATCTGTTGATCCGGATTTTATTTTTGTGACTGGTTGGAACGAGTGGATTGCAGGCAGATGGGAAAAGTGGATTGATGTTGACAATGCCTTTCCTGATCAATACAACGATGAATACAGCAGGGATATTGAACCTTCAAATGGATTTCTAAAGGATCATTACTATTACCAGCTGGTAGCAAATGTTAGAAGATTCAAGGGAGTTAATGATACTGCAATACATGGTGAAATGAAAACTATAGATATTCATGGAGACATATCCCAGTGGAATGATGTAAAAGCAGAATATGTGCATTATACAGGGAATACTCCAAAGAGGAGTCACAAGGGATATGGAAGGACAAAATACACCTCCGACACGATGCGAAATGACATTGTGAAGGCAAAAGTTGCATATGATGAAAAGCATGTATACTTTTATGTTGAAACTGTAGACGCTTTGACAAGTCCTTCCGATAACGCATGGATGAGATTGTTTTTGGATGTTGACTCTGATGATATGTTGGATTGGGAAGGCTTTGAGTATGTAGTTAACAGACTTTCTCCTTCTGAAAAAAAAGCTGTTCTGGAAAGAAGTCTGGGAGGCTGGAATTGGGAGAAAGTAGGGGATGTAGAGTACTCGGTAAAGGGTAACGTGTTGCAGCTTGCTTTACCTAGGAACATGATAGGCATGGAGAAGGCGGTCAACTTTAATTTCAAATGGGTTGACAATACTCAGGAAGATGGCGACATTATGGATTTTTACAAGTCCGGAGATTCTGCACCTATAGGTAGATTTTCATTTGTATTCAGAAGTACGCCCCTTGACAGCAGCGTGGAAAGACAAGGATTGACATTGCCCTGGTATACTTATCTTTCCATGATTGTGGCGGTTATAAGTGTTCTGATGGCAGTTGGGTTCAGGTTGTTTGTTGTTAAAAGAAAGCTCAAATCATCTTCTTGATTTTGTCGTATTCCAAATATCCCCCAAAAATGTCCAGAGCGCTGCCTACTGTGTAATCGACCTTGTTTTTACCTATGAGTTTGATTCTGTCAATATCGTCGTAGGAGGATATGCCTCCTGCATATGTAACGGGAATAGGGGAAGAGGACAGTATTTCAACGAGTTTTTCGTCGATACCTGCCTTTTTTCCTTCTTTTGATATTGCATGAATAAGATATTCATCACAAAAGAATGAGAAGTACTCAAGTGTTTCTTCGTTTAGAATTGTGTTTGTAATCTTTGTCCATCTATCTGTTGCTATATGGTAGTTGTTGTCCTTTTCGATACAACTAAGATCAAGCACAAGTCTTTCTTTACCGCACAACTTGACCAATTTGCTCAAATTGTCCATTTCTATTCTGCCATCGTGAAATATGAAAGAAGTAACGATAACATGGGATGCACCTAAAGAAAGGTATTTTAGGCAATTGTCTGCATTAATGCCTCCTCCAATTTGCATTCCTGAAGGAAAGGCTTTCAATGCCTTTATTGCTTCCTCTTCAGTCTTTTTTGACTTGCAGAGTTTTATAACATGGCCGCCTTTGAGGTTGTCTTTCTTAAAGAGATTTGCGTAATATTCCGCATCTTTTGTTGAAACAAAATTTTCAAGCTCACTATTATCGCTTATAGAGCTTCCAACTATCTGCTTTACTTTTCCTTCATGTATGTCAATACAGGGCCTGAATCTCATAATTGCCTCCATGCTAACCTTGATAAGGATATTAAATTTATGGTATACTTCTGTATTGTAACATAAACAAAATGCTGTGGCAAAGAGGAGATGGGTTTAGTGTTATCAATAAGGGAAGTTAGCAAAACTTATGGAAAAAGACAAGTCCCTGCTGTAGACAACCTTAGTCTTGAGATTAAGGAAGGAGAAATCTTTGGATTTATTGGTCCGAATGGCGCAGGAAAGACTACGACAATAAAGATGCTAACTGGCATTCTTCCACCTGACAAAGGTTCCATATTAATAGCTGGCGTTGATCTGGTCAAGAACCCCGTTGAAGCAAAAAGGAAAATCGGGTATGTGCCCGCCAATCCAAACATATATGAGAGATTGACCGGCATGGAATATCTGGAGTTCATTGGAGATGTATACGGTGTTCCATATGCAGAGAGAAGGGAAAGAATCAACAAGTATATGAAGATGTTTGAAATGGAGTTTTCCTTTAACGAGCAGATAAGAAGCTATTCCCATGGCATGAGGCAGAAGCTGCTCATCACCGGAGCACTTATGCATAACCCAAAGGTCTGGATTTTGGATGAACCACTAACCGGTCTAGACCCTAGATCATCCTTTTTGCTGAAAGAGCAGATGAAAGAGCATAAAAAGAATGGCAATACAGTGTTTTTCTCTACTCATATTCTTGAAGTTGCAGAAAAACTCTGCGACAGAATTGGAATAATAGACAAGGGAAGGCTTGTACTTATTGGTACTATAGAGGAGCTTAAGGAAAAAGCCCAAAAGAATTCTTCATTGGAAGATGTCTTTATGACTATTACCGATCAAGAGGGATAATTATGAATAAATTTAAAAAACTTCTTTTTTTCAGGCTTAAAAACATGCTGGGCATACCCCAGCTGAAATATATGATGAGGAACAATGAAAAAAGCCGGCTGTATCTTGCGGGGTTTATACTATTGTATTTAATTGTGGCATCATCCTTGCTTGTACCATATTTTCTAATTCTAAATTTTGCATATGAGGCAACGGAAATAATGGGAGACACAACCCTTTTTATCTCACTCCTTGCTTCTTCAGGGCAGATACTTTTACTGTTTTCAGGAATCCTCTATAGCTTTAACTCCCTGTATACATCAAGAGACAGCGAGTTTTTGTTATCGCTGCCATTTCCGAGAGGATATCTGTTTCTTACGTCATATGTTATTGCATACATCATGAATTTCTTTACAAGTCTTTTGCTGCTTTTGCCAGGGCTTGTTGTTTACCTGTACAAAGCAGGTGATGCTGTTGTCTTTGTTAAAGGACTGGTTTTATCAATACTTTATCCAATAATACCGGTATCCTTGTCGATGATTATTGTAATACCAATAATGCATATTTTAAACAGATTCAAGCACAAGGACATTGTTGCAACAGTGGCTGGTTTTGTGCTTATGGTTCTTTTTATAGCTTCAAATATGGTTTTCTCATCACGTATGCAGGAAGGCCAGGAAGCAGAATTCTTTGCAAAACTATTCAGTGAAAGACTTGACTTGCCAAAGCTTTCAAAGGGGCTTGTTCCATACTCTGCATTTATGAAAGAGTTAATGGTAAACGAAAGGACTGGAGGAATTGCAAGCTTTGTTATTCTTATTGCATTATCAGCTGTTGTTGTTTTGGTAACATATCTTCTTTGCAAGAGGCTTTATGAAAGTCTATTGCAAAGAGCCGGTCATGCAGGGAAGAAAGAAAAAGCAGTGGATGTAGCTGTAATTAAAGTAGGTAATCCCAGACTGGCTTTTTGTAAAAAAGAATTAAAACTAATCCTGAGAAGTCCTGTATATGCATTGAACTGTCTTTTGAATGTTGTTTTGGGACCTCTTGCTGTAATATCCATCTTCAAACTGTCCACAGACAGCAAAGAGGCTCTTGCGCTGGATGCCTTGGTGGAAGCCTTCAGAGACAAACCATATATTCTTTTGTATATTTTCTATGGTTTTGTAATGCTGCTAACTTCTCTGAACCTTGTACCCTCCACCAGTTTTTCTAGGGAAGGACAGCATTTCTGGCTTACGAAAGTTATTCCTGTTCCCTATGTGGAGCAGGTTAAGGGTAGGATTTATGCCAGTG
Organism: Clostridiaceae bacterium; assembly: GCA_012522035.1. GTDB lineage: Bacteria > Bacillota > Clostridia > UBA1212 > DUPL01 > DUPL01. The sequence goes on along the minus strand of JAAYLF010000238.1, from coordinate 2,014 downwards.
TAATATTCTATCTTTGCTGCTGTGTTACGATGACAGTACTTCTACAGTTCTTTATCAGGCTTAAGCTTGTTTATTTCCTTTCTGTAATTGTTTTGATACTGGCAAGTGTTTTACAGATAACATATATGAGTTTGGCTGTTGATTTGATAAAACCAAAGCTGCATTGGTCGACAGAAGCGGAAGCGGTAAAGAGAAATTTCAACGCGGTAATTGGGATGCTTTTGTCATTGGTGCTGGTGGTTGTAAATGCATTGCCAGTAGTTTTGTCAATTAAGGTTAATGCCGATTTTGGGATTGCTCTTAGTCTTGCAATATCCATTGCTATTGCAATTTTCTTAAGAAATGTGCTAATGAGATTGGTTAATGAAAGATATGAATTAATAAATGTTTAGAAGAGGTGTATTATGGTAGAACTTATTAACGAGGGTGTATTTTACAAAAACGGTGAATTGGTTGCAGACAAGAATGCAGGTTTTGAGGAGGTTGAATCTGGCAGGAAGAAAACCATAAGTTATGGCATATTCTCAAAACATAATCATGGAAGTAATGATAAGGAGTTGAAAATCAAATTTGATGCGCTGGCTTCCCATGATATTACATATGTTGGCATAATTCAAACCGCAAGAGCCAGTGGTCTTAAAGAGTTTAAAGTACCTTATGTTCTTACCAACTGTCACAACAGTCTTTGTGCTGTAGGCGGTACAATAAATGAGGATGATCACGCTTTTGGTCTTTCTGCTGCAAAGAAATATGGCGGCATATTTGTTCCTGCCCATTTTGCGGTTATTCATCAATACATGAGGGAAATGTTTGCAGGATGCGGCAAGATGATAATCGGTTCCGACAGTCATACTAGATACGGAGCTCTTGGTACTATGGCAGTAGGTGAGGGCGGTCCGGAACTTGTAAAGCAGCTCCTTGGAAGGTATTATGAGATAAAATATCCGGAAGTCATTGCTGTATATTTGACTGGAAAGCCAAGACCCGGCGTAGGACCACAGGACGTGGCTTTGGCCTTGATTGGCAAAGTGTTCAAGAACGGATTTGTAAAGAACAAGGTATTAGAGTTTATTGGACCTGGTGTCAAAAACTTGTCTGTTGATTACAGAATGGGAATAGATGTTATGACTACAGAAACCACATGCTTGTCATCCATATGGGAAACTGATGACAAGGTGAAAAGATTTTTGGAAGTTCATGGACGTGCTGGGGATTATAGCGAGCTTGCACCTCAGGAGGGCGCATACTATGATGGAGTTGTGGAAGTGAATCTTTCTGAAATAGAATGTATGATTGCGCTTCCTTTCCATCCAAGCAATGTTTATACAATAAAGGAATTTTTGACGAATGCAAAAGACATACTGGCAGAAGTTGAAAAAGAAGGAAGAGAGCAGTATGGTGACAAAGTCATGTCTTACAATCTTGTAGACAAGGTGGTCAATGGCAAGGTAATGGTTGACCAGGGTATTGTGGCAGGCTGCTCTGGCGGTACATATGAGAATGTATGTGCTGTAACCGATATCATAAAAGGAAAGAGAGTTGGTGCAGGCGGATTCAATTTCAGTGTATATCCTGCAAGCCAGCCTCTGTATTATGAACTGGTTAACAATGGTTATATTCCTGAACTGATGCTTAGCGGTGCGGTTATCAGAAGCGCTTTTTGCGGTCCGTGTTTTGGTGCTGGAGACGTTCCTTCGCATAATGGATTAAGTATTAGACATACTACCCGAAACTTCCCGAACAGGGAAGGCTCAAAGCCATCCGAAGGCCAGATTTCATGGGTTGCCTTGATGGATGCCAGGTCTATTGCAGCCACCGCTGTTAATGGAGGTGTATTGACTCCTGCAACGGAGGTTTGTACTGAAGAAAAGGAATATGAGTATAAATTCAATAATATGGTTTATGAAAACAGGGTGTACAATGGCTTTGGCAAGCCCATGCCGGAACATGAACTTAGGTTTGGTCCGAATATTGCTGACTGGCCAAAAATGCAACAACTGGGCGAAAATATACT
>JAAYLF010000237.1 GCA_012522035.1 Clostridiaceae bacterium | reverse complement strand
GAGTTTTCCTTTCCTGTAAGCGTTGTTAAACCAAAAGGCAGTAAAAAGACTCCTTGTGTTGTACATATTGCTTTCAGACCCGATATTCCCGATAAATATTATCCAGCAGAAGAAGTATTGGATCTGGGTTTGACAGTATTTACTTTCTGCTACAAGGATGTTACTACGGATGATGAGAATTTTGAAAGTGGCCTTGCGGCAATGTATGACCGAAGCAAGTGGACATGGGGCAAAATAGGAATGTGGGCATTTGCCGCCATGAGGGTTTGTGACATGGTACATACATTTGATTATGTGGACAGTGAAAATATTGCCGTTATGGGGCATTCAAGACTAGGAAAAACAGCTTTGCTGGCAGGTGCTCTGGATGAGCGTTTCAAATATGTTATTTCCAATAATTCCGGCTGTTCAGGTGCAGCCATATCCAGAGACAAAGAGGGAGAGAGAATAAAGGATATTTGCAACAGGTTTGGTTACTGGTTCTGTAACAACTACAAAAAATACATGGACAATGAGAAGGATATGCCTTTTGATCAGCATTTTCTTTTATCTTTGGTTTGTCCAAGGTATTTGTACGTTTCCAGTGCAATAGAGGATACATGGGCTGATCCTTTCAATGAGTTTATTACTCTAAAAGCTGTGGATTCAGTATATGAAATGCATGGGGTAGCAGGTTTTACAAGTGAAGACAGGTTTCCCAAACCGGGGGATGTTTTTTCAAAAGGCAGAGTGGGTTATCACTTGAGAGAAGGAACCCATTATGTCAGTAGATATGATTGGTTAAAGTTTGCAGAATTTATATTAAAAGGTGGTAGTGTATGAGAAGACGAGGATTAGTACTGGTGTTTCTGTTTGCTTATCTGTTTGCTATAGCATTTGGCGATACATATGCAAATCAGGAAAATGGAAAGCAAAAATGGTACGAGATTAAAGAGATCGATTATGAATTTGACTTTAATGATAAGAAGCTAAGCTATTATCTTACCCATGAAGCTCTTGCTATAGAAGACAGGGCAAACTTGGATTTAAAGGATGGAAGACTATACGCCAAAGGCGGAAAAAGCTTCAGATTTGGCAGCAGTGTGTGCATAGGTGATAGTTACGGTCTTGAAGACGGATTTCTTGAGTTTGACATGCTGCAGAAAGACAACAATGGAGAACTGGTGCTTGGCATAAGGCTGCAGAGAGTATCTGCCACACTGGACAAACCCGGTATCTGGCTTACATTTAAAGCGGGCAAACTGACAATTGAGGAAAAGGGAAGCGGCATATCTGCAAGCATTGATATTCCTGTTGAGGTAAACAAGGAACATAAATACAGGATAAACGACAATAGAAAGGAAATTGAAATCCTTGTCGACGGCAGTTTGGCAGCAAAGATTCTGTACGATGAAAAGGGATACCTTGCATTTACAGACAAATCAGGTAATGTAATAGATTCAACGGAAGAATCAAAGATTTATCCTACAGGCTACTTTAACATGATACCAAGGAACTTCCATGGATATTTGGACAATGTGAAGTTCAGACATGTGGAAGTGGATGAGACTCTTCCTGAAGGACCGATGAGGGAAGTTGATTATTCATACTGGGTTGCAACAGATGACCTTGGCAGAACCACCCCTACCTACGAAGAGGTAGGTGGAGTTAGAAAAGACAAGTATGTGGGAATCTTTTACTTCATCTGCGTAACAGGTGCCGGCATTAAAGTACAGGATAATACAAAGATTTATTTGGAAAGAGGAATAGATGGGCTAAAACAGTTCCTGGAAACCCAAGGCGGAGAAGGATACTGGGCAGAACCGTATTTCGGCTATTACAGAAACACGGATGCATGGGTGTATAGAAAACATGCATACATGCTGTCTGCTGCAGGAATTGACTTTATCTTCATTGACATCTCCAACGAGCCCACTTTTAATGAAGCTCATACACTGTTGTTTGATACCTGGCTTCAGATGAGGAAGGAAGGATTCAAGACTCCACAAATCATGTTTTTGACTGGAGATGCGGAAGGAAGACTTGGTTCCCATCTGAGACAGCTTC
>JAAYLF010000236.1 GCA_012522035.1 Clostridiaceae bacterium | reverse complement strand
CTAGCCGCATTAACAATCCTTACACCATCCTTGCACATGGCAAGTTCCTTTTCCCCTATCATGCCGTAAGTCTCAGTAGTTTTGGGTGTGTGAATTGTTATCAAATCTGACTGCCTTAATAATTCTTCCAGCGTCTCGCATCTTGCAACGCCCAGCTTCTTGAAGCGTTCCTCAGTGATATATGGATCGTAGGCAATCACCTTCATGTTGCAGCCAAGAAGCTTTTTTGCAACTATTGATCCAATTCGTCCAAGACCAACGATGCCGGCCACTTTGCCGTCAAGTTCGTTTCCAATAAAGTTGCCCCTTCTGAAATCCTTGTTCCTGCCGGCGGACACTGCCTGGACAATATTCCTGAAAATTGCAAAGGCAAGACCAACGGCAAGCTCTGCTGCTGCCATAATATTCGATTCAGGAGTGTTTACAACAATTATACCTCTTTTAGTACAGCTGCCAAGCTTAATGTTGTCAACCCCGTTGCCTGCTCTTCCAACAACCTTCAGGTTTGCGGCTCTTTCCAAAAGCTCGTCATCTATCTTGGTTACACTTCTTACTATTATTGCATCATAATTCTCAATAACAGAAAGAAGTTCCTCTCTTTCAATGCCGAATCTTACATCAACGTCAAAACCATTGTCTACCAAATACTTTATGCCTTCTTCAGCTATGCTCTCTGTTACAATAATTCTCATATTCTCTCTCCTCTAAGTTCATTTTGTATTGCCTTAACTGCCATACCACTTTCAAACTTGTATCCTTCCTTCTCCAGGCAAATCTCAAGAGCGGAGAAAGTTTTAATAATGTCGGTGCCAAAGCAGTAACCGCAGTGACCAATCCTGAAGATTTTGCCCTTCAGTTTGCCCTGGCCTCCAGTTATCATTATATCAAACTCGTTATTCATCCTGTTTATTACGTTCTTGATATCGACTCCCTCAGGAGCTTTCACCGCCGTAATTATATACGATGAATCCTTTTCATCAGGCAGAAGTTCAAGACCAAGGGCTTTTACACCTTTCTGGGTTGCCAAGGCAAGTCTTCTGTGCCTTTCATATATATTCTCGAGACCCTCTTCTCTGATAAGCTTAAGAGCCTCGGCTTGAGCCATCATTGTTGTTATAGCTGGAGTGTAAGGAGGATTCGTTCCTGTCCCTTCTATTCCAGCCTTATATTTCTTCAAATCAAAATAGAATTTGGGAATGTTGCTGTTATTAACAGCATTCCATGCTTTTTCGCTCAGTGCAATAAAGCCAAGACCGGGAGGTGCCATCAAAGCTTTCTGGGACCCTGCAACTACACAGTCAATTCCCCATTCATCAAAACGCATCTCCAGTCCTCCAAGAGCACTGATTGCATCCACACACAGTAATATATCAGTATCTCTTGTAAGTTCACTTATCGACTTTATGTCATTTGAAACTCCTGTGGAAGTTTCGTTATGAGTTATTAGGATACCTTTGATATCCTTTTCCTTGTCAAGTATTGCCTTAATATCTTCCTTGACAGCAGCTTTGCCCCATACATAATCCAGTCTTATGACGTAAAGGCCAAAGCATTGTGCTATCTTTGCAAACCTGTCTCCAAAATTTCCAATGCTAACTGCCAATACTTTGTCGTTAACGGAAAACAAATTGGATACACAAGCCTCCATTGCCCCCGTCCCTGACGAAGCGAAAGTAATTACAACCTGTTTAGTACCAAAAACATATTTCAAACCTTCCTGCAGTGCTTCTAATGTTTGTTCAAAATCTTTAGTCCTATGATGAATAATTTGCCGTCGCATTACTTCAAGAACGCTTGGCGGCAACATGGTAGGACCTGGTGTCATCAGCAGTTTTTCAGTTGTCATTCAGATAGCCTCCTGTAATAAGAAATGCCATATAAATGGCTATTGAGCATAAATTGCATTCAAGCAACTGCTTGCAAGCAATTTAGAATATAATAATGTAAACTTAAATGTGTGTCAAGTGGAGGATTCCAAAAAAAACAAGCTGGTGTCGTTAAAATATGATAATGTCTTACTATACCACATGTGATTATG
>JAAYLF010000235.1 GCA_012522035.1 Clostridiaceae bacterium | reverse complement strand
GATTTATGAATGTCATATACAATTTTACCAGTACTGCCAACAGCATAAACCACATTCACATGCAGTATCTTCATAACATTCCTCTTTCATCTTTTCTACACCATATTATATCCCACGCTCAAAAAAATTTAAAGGTAGAAAAAAGGCAGCCTGTATAAAGACCGCCTTTTAAACATTTAAAATTCACTTATTCCACTTTTGTCAATCCTATAAGTTGCAAACTCACGAGCTTTTACAATCACGCAAGATTCCACATCCATAGCAGGTAGCTTAATCTTTACTATCTGGTCAACACCCGATGGATTAAACAGTCTGAGAATATATTTCTTTCCGTCATCTGCCAGTCTGAAACACGAAACTTCAACCACAGGATTTGAATCAATTAAAAGCGCAGGTTTTATGGCTGCAGTGCCTGATGCTGGCGGAAAGTATGACAAGGCCATAGGTTCTTCATTGAATACCTGAGCCTTTCTTCCAACATTATTTGCAATATACTCCTTGCTGCCTGCATCAATACGCAAAATAAAGGTTCTTTCACCCTGGTCTATATAGTCGGAATGACGCTCCTGAGGCATGGTCTCCCTTCCTGGAAGAGGATGGGCAGTGTAGCTAGCAGACCTTACCAAGGATATTTTTAGTACCCCATCCTGAACACTGGAACCATATATCCCCTTGTTGATAACTGCAAGTGCCTTGTCTTCTTTTGCATCCTCAAGCATCAAAAACTTCTGGGAGACATTTTCCCTTCCTGTGCAAGGCAGTTTTTCAAGACCGAAAGCAACCTGTCCTATGCAGTCAAACTCTTCAAAATTGCCAGGCACGTTAAGTTTAAGCATCTTCTGCTTTTCATTCCAGAATACATCCACTTTAATATCAATACTTGTACTGTGTTTTGGCAAATAATATTTAACAACAGCCTTTGAATCATTGTAGCCAAATACAGCTTCAACAACAGTTCGCACATCACCATCTTCAATGATTCTAACAGCAGGGATTTCTTCCTTAAGCATGCTGAATCTTGCAGCCTCGCTGTCTGAAAGCAGCAAGAAATTGCCCAAGGAATCTGTAAAGCTGGAAACAGTCATGCCCCAAGGATCGTAATTGTCATCCATGACTTCCAGTGAAAAAGCTCCTTTTTTAAGATAATCCACACCATCAACCCGGTAGCTGTCGACAAGTCCGGTTTTGCGGTTTATGGTTACATGCAATCTGTCTGTTGAGAAAATGTAATGAGTTGTGGAAGTCAGAATTGTGGGAACTGGCTTTTCGCTTACACGCTTGAATCTGCAGTCAAACCTGGTAACCTGCATAGGTTTCAACTCTGCATGGAATACAACCTTCTTCCTCCAGTCAATAGGGATTGTACTGTATTCCTTTTCCTGCTGTGTCGGAAGCTTCTTGTCGCCTTCATACACGGTAGGCAAATCAAATGTATGGGTCCAATTCTGGTCCCACATCATGAACTCACACTCAAAATCTCCTTCGACAGTAAAGGGATGTGGGTTGTATACAAGAATAGGTATTGCATCCTCTTTGGCAGCTTCCTGGTCCTTGCATAGATTGAAAAACGCTCTGGCCTTCAATTTTGATACAATCTCAAGACCATGATATATCTTCTGCAAACAAGTTTCCTCAACAGGCTTCGTACAGGTTCCAGGCAGATAGTCGTGGAACTGGGCAAGCAAGAGTTCCTCCAATGCTTTTTCAAGTTCTTCATGAGGATATTCTTCGATAAGACCATTTGCATGGGCATGAGCACACATGCGTTCAGTCATGAAGTACATATTTTCAAGTTCCCTGTACTTTTGCTTTACCAGCACCTGGCTGGTATAACAGCCTACCGAGTGGTAGTTTAAATCCTTTTCATGGACATAAAGCTGTTTACCACTCTTCCTTACATCTTCAAAATACTTTTCTGGAGTGGAGTGCAGTACAGTGACACCCTTTTCCTTCTGCTCTTTAATAAATTCAGCAATCCTCTCTATATCTATTCTTGAAGGACCGCCACCATGGTTGCCAACACCCCACATGGCAAGTACTACTTCATCATCCTTATATTTTTCCATCTCATTGACAATGCTGCCAACTGCATTGCCCAAGGCACTGCCGTAAAAAGATGGCCTGTGGCATATGACGGAGGAGCCGTCATAACCAACCCATATGTACGTATCAGACTCAAGCGGGCAGGTTTCTTGCGCAGGTCTTGTATGTAGATAGCTGTCATATCCAAATTTGGTTAATATCTGAACAAGTCCTCTCGTATGTCCAAAGGAGTCCAGATTGACAGCCGTGGTTGGCTTGACTCCAAATTTTTCTTCAAAGTATTTTCTGCCTGCTTCAATCTGTCTTATAAAAGCCTCTCCGGATGGCATGTTGCAGTCTGGCTGGACATACCAGCCGCCCATAATGTGCCACCTGCCCTCTTTTACAAGCCTTTGTATTCTTTCAAACAATTCAGGCTCGTATTCCTCCACCCATTTATACAGGAGAGCTTCATTGTGGTTGAAAATATATCCGTCAAATTTCTCACTCAGTTCTGCGGCAACTCGAAAAGTGGACAAGGCACAACCAGCGCCTTCTTCCCAATCCCATTGCCACATAGGGTCAATATGTGCATTTGATATTAAATGTACAACTTTTTTCACTACTCCCACCTCTTGTTGTTAATATTGAAAATATAGCATAGGATTATATGTTAGTCCATAGTATACAGATAAAATTAACATCAAATGTCGTTAAAATATGATAATGTCTTACTATACCACATGTGATTATG
>JAAYLF010000234.1 GCA_012522035.1 Clostridiaceae bacterium | reverse complement strand
TCAGGATTTTCCGAAGCCACATTGTGATTTTCCTCAGGATCCTTAACCAGATTATACAGTTCTATCTCGGGTTTGAAGTGGAAATCCGGCTCTAGAGCAACAATAAGTTTCCACTCCGGCGTCCTCCAGCCGTGCTTTCTCATCCAAGTACATTCAGTAATGTAGAATTCAGGTTCGGGCTCCCGGTATTCTCCCCGTACAAGAGGCATAAGACTTCTTCCCTGCAGCGCATCCTTGTCATATTCAATATCCAGAATATCAAGAAGGGTTGGCACAATGTCCTTAAGCTGGCAGTAATCCTTGATTCTCATGCCTTTGGGCAGCCCCTTGTATCTAATAATTAGAGGAACATTCAATGTACAGTCATACAGACCATGATGGTCAAAATAGCAGTCATGCTCCATCAGCGTCTCTCCATGGTCGGAAGTAAATATTACAAGGGTTTCCTCTTCTATTCCCAAAGCTTCAATCTTGGCAAGAATGCTCTGTATGCACAAATCCATATAGGCTATGGCTGCATCATACTGTGCAATTATGTACTCCGCATCCGTGCAGTGAGGCGGGAACCAGGAATAGAAATAATCTCTAAAAGGTTTGAACTCATAAACCTTTTCAAGGGATCTGTTGTTTTTGTCAAACTCATCACCCTGGTAAAACATCTTGTGGAATGGTTCAGGCGGCAGATATGGGGAATGCGGATCCATATGCCTCATAAACAGCATAAATGGTTTACCCTCCTTGTGCAGTCTTTCAAGTTCCGGCAGAGCCACCGCATTCAAGTTTTCAGCCTTGTGTGCCCTTCCATCTTCAGAAGCGCCCCAGCCCTCATAGTCAATGTATGTGTCAAAACCTCTTGAAGCCGCATTGCCTCTGAAGCCAATGCAAGTAGTGTTGTATCCGTAATCCTTAAGTATCTCAGGCAGAGTTCTTACACCCTCAGCAATTCTGCCCACATGCCTTAAAGCCACCACATTTGTTCCAAAACAGTCCATGCCCGTAAGCATGGAGGAATATCCACTGGTAGTAGGAATATGGGGACTGAAGCAGTGCTCGAACACAACCCCACCCTGGGCATACTTGTCTATATGGGGTGTGGTGAGTCTCTTGTAGCCATACAGGCTCATATGGTCTGAGCGCAAACTATCAATACCAAAAAAAACAATATTCGGTCTCTTTTTTGACATGAGTACTACCTCCTTTACCTTGCTCCAAGTATTTTCAAACAAGCATTCATATATCCATAGCTTTCCGCAGCTATAATTGACGCTTCGACCAAATCCTGATCAGGACCAATAACCTCAAGACAAACAGGACCTGAATAGTTGCCCTCCACCATGGCCTTGAAATATCCAAACAGATTTATGTCCCCTCTGCCGCAGGCTTGGTTTGCAGGCTCGCCAGGGGAAGGTCCCAACCCCTTGCAATCCCTTATATGTATATGCCTTACCCTGCTCAGCACACTCGGCAGTGCCTCCTCCGGCTTTTCCCCTGCCCTGTGTATATGGCTTGGATCCATGTCAATTCCAAACCAGGGATTGTCAATTTGCTCCATCGCATAAAGGGTGGTCGGGGTATTGTATATTGCCGCCCCCACATGAGCTTTCACACATAATGTAACTTTGTACTGTGCAGCAAGTTCAGCTAGAGATTTCAATGTTTCAACGGACTTCTTCAACGATTCTTCGTCATCAGACTTGCACCCAGGCCCAATATTTACAACAGGTATACCTATTTCAGCACACGCTTCAAAGGCTTTTAGAAGCCGGTCCCTATCAAGAGAAGCCACTTCCGTTGACAAAAGCTCAAGACCGAACTCGTCTGTAACTGATAGAATCTCGGCCTTATCCTTTTTCCAGTCATCAAGGTTTAAATGCTCGCACATACCCTTAATGGCTGAAATCTCGATACCGTCGTATCCCGCCTTACCAATCGCCCTGCAAGCCTCTCTCAGGCTGTAGGCTTTAAACAAAACAGTGTTGACACCAAGCTTAATCATATTTCCTCCTATCTGTTCATTAATTTTAAACTTTCTTCGTTGAACCTCATGACCCTCTCATAAGTCATCCTGGCGGTATCCTTGTTTGGATACTCGATTATGAACGGAAATCCTTCCGTATAAGTATGATAAAGAGATAAAAATAAAGACCAATCGATATCCCCGTCGCCAATAAGACGACCGTAGGTATCGTTGACCTTTCTGTCTTTTCCGTGAAAATAGAAGATGTGATCTTTAAGGTATCTGAACATGTCTTCCTCTGAAGAATTTGCTATCAGGTTTGCTGGATCCAATAAGACCTTAACCCTGTCGGAACCTATCTGCTCGATAAAATCCCTCATTCTTTTCGCAGAAGGGATAACATCCAGTACACAAGGCTCAATAGCGACATATACATCATATTTCTCTGCCAGATCTGCCAAATACGAAACGCTTTCCTTAAGCATGTTGAAATCCGACTCGTATCTGTGCGTCTGCACTCCCCTTGACTGCGGATCAAAGCCGCATTCAGTTGACAAACCCTTGATACCTGCATGACTTGCCAGCTCCATATGTTTTGCAAAGTACTCCAGATTCGCCTTTCTTTCGTCCGGATCCTTTTCTATTAGGTTGGTGAATACACCAAGTGCCGCAACTTCAAGATTCTGTTTTCTGTAACATTCCACAATACCAAGAAATCTGTCAAGTGTCATGTCGGACAAGTCCGTCCTTCCGTTATACCTCCAGTAATTCGAATCGTTCTGGACAAGACAAAGTTCCGTACACTTGTAACCTATTCCAGCAATCATGCGGGCGGCTTCCTCATTCGTCAAGCCTGTAAAACTTCTGGTTGTTATTCCAATATTCATTTTTTCACCTCACAAAGGAGTTATAGGTTTCTCAAAACTTCCAGCGCAGTCTTGCCTTCCTTTACCAAATCTTTTATGACGGCTTCCACACTTACCCTGCCATCAAAACCTATCTCCCTCAGGATGTCAAAGAATTCCTTGTATCTGTCTTCATCAGGACTGGAGGGAGCAGGTCTTCCAGGAATAGAATAAGCCGAAACATGTACATGTACAAGGTCTTTTCCTACTTCCTTCAACGAATCAAGATCTTCTTTGTTGTTCATCATATGGAAAAAGTCCGCCATGACTTTAATATGGTCGCTGCCTGTTCTTCTTGACACCTCCAGGGCATCAAGAACGGTATTGACAACATTCGTCTCCGCATAGGACAAAGGCTCAATACCAACCATTATGTTGTACTTGCTGGCAATGTCGCCTACAATCCTCAAAGCATTGGTAAAATCCTCAATAGCCTTTTCATGGGAATAACCTTCGGAATACATTCTGCTTCTTCCGCTGCCAAGAATGCAAGTATCAATACCCAGTTTCGATGCTCTTCCAAGAGCCCGATTCGTATACTCCGATATCTGCTTTGCATTAAAATCCGGCCATACCACCCTTATATGTGCAGGAAAAAATCCGTTGGCAGCTTCAATCTTTACATCGCTTTTTGAATTCTCTTCGCAAAGCCTGTCAAACTCTTCATCCGTCATTTCAGCAATACCAGCAAGAGACACCTCGGCATAGTCACAGTCAATCTCTTTCAAATACTTGACTTGGTTTACCCCAACACAAATACCAAACCTCATATCGCACCTCCACCTCATTTATAGCTCTTTTTGCATTGTAACATACAATCAGAAAAATTCAATTGCAAAACATGCTATTTTAATGTCATTCTATATATATCTCGTGCATATTTGTTCTTTCTGTTTAAATTGAAAAGCAAAACCATCATTACCGCAGTTGCAATTCCAGAAGCAATCAACAATGGTATGGATGGAAGCTTGTCAAACCTGACACCCACAAATGCTTGTATCAGACCGTTAACAATATCTGTGGCGTTAAATCCAAGATGCACAAGAATGGAACCTAAAAGCGACTCCGTCATTTCATATACATATACACAGACAAGACCCATGATTCCTGCGTAAATTGCCTGCAGCATGTTGCCATGAACCGCACCGAACACAACCGCTGAAATCAAGGCTGCTATCCAAGTTGCGGAATGTTTTTTCAAGACTGTGTATATAAGTCCTCTGAAAACGATTTCTTCCAATAAAGGAGCACAGACAACAACTGCAAGTATGATGAAGATAACCGGGCCATAAAAGGTTACATGCTGTTCATGATCCTCAAACCAGGATTGGGATATTGGCACAAGTTCCATCAATGCAAGGGATGCCATGTTCAATGCATATCCAAGGAAAAAAGACAGCATTACAAAAGGCCACTGAATTTTCTTGAACCTTGTATAATCTTTGAAATTCTTGTTCATGAATATAAAAAAAGCATAGGAAAGTATAACCAAGACTATTGTGGTTAAAACAAATATGGTTGGAACAAGACCTTGGAAAACATCGTTCAGTTTATTCTCCAACTGCTGGGGATCCATTTCCGGATTTTGTGCTGCAAACACCGCACTAATCAAAAACAAAACTACCACACCGATTCCGTTGCTTATCAGAAAGTATACAAGGAAAGCAGCTGCTGCCAACAAAACACCAATAAAGAAACGACCAACTTTAGATTGCATACCACACCTCACAAAAATTATTAAATATCCAATGGAATTTCGTCTTCCGATGGACTTTCAAGCAATACCTCAGGATTATTCAAAAGCTCTTTGAAAAATTCAATGGAACGTATGTAATAAAAGCCGTTCGATACTCTTTCATGAAGCTTTACAGTAAAGTTCATTTTGAATCTGTCGCCTTCTGGATAAATGTTGCCCATTACCACAAACAAAGAACATGTGCCTCTTTCATACAAATGATGGAAAGGTACATTGACAAGGTTTATGCTGCCCAGGTTGCTTACAAAAGCACTTGCCTGCATTGGATCCACCGATTCCAAAGATTTTGGAAACAGGTCAAATATCAGCAATAAATCCATAAGCCCCTTGAATCCCCTGAGTATGAAGGTTGGCAGCTTGAAAAGAACATTCAATACATCCGTAGTCTCATCTTCGCCCTCTTTTGCTGCCCTGATTCCTCCCTGCAGCTTCCTCATAACATCATCAAGATTCGCATCTCTTTTGAATACCGCAAGCACATCGGTTTCAGGCGCTTCTTCCGTCATGTCCTTTTTCGCTACAAAACAAAGCTTTATATTCCTCCTCTGATATATTTTGCCTGATGAAATAAAACGATTAAGATGAGGACGCATCGCCAGTGTCCTAACCAGCGCAGCCATGAACACTCCGAAATATGTATACTTTTTGATTCCCTTCTCCTGTTTTGCCTGTTCATCCTCGTTCAGTCTTTTCACAAACTCAACCAATTTTGTAGCATCAACCGTTTCACTGAAATATATGCAAGAAGCATTTCTGCCAGGCATCAGTACAGGAACAATGTTCATGTAAGGATCTATATTCCTAACCCTCCATCCATCCTTTCTGTCCCCAAACTTTCTCGGTCTGTCGAACTTGCTTTTCTGCGTCTCCTTTGACATTTCACACCATCCTTCTATAATTTGTCCACTACTTCTCCCAACCTCTTGTATATGCTGTTTTCCTTCACATATCCCCTTACACACGACAAAGGATAAATATTCGTATTGCGTCCAATAATTGTTCCAGGATTAAGTACCGTATTACATCCAATTTCCACAAAATCTCCAACCAATGCTCCAAACTTTCTCAAGTTGGATGGGATAACACTTCCGTCTTCCATCCTTACAAATATGTTCTTCTTGTCCGACTTTACATTTGAAGTTATTACTCCTGCACCGAAATGGGCCTTGTAACCAAGAATCGAGTCTCCGACATAGTTGAAATGAGGCACCTGCACTTCATTGAAAAGGATGGAGTTCTTTACCTCTGTTGAATTCCCTACAACGGCACCTTCACCCACAATGACATTACCTCTTATATACGCACAATGCCTTATTTCCGCACCCCTGCATACGATCGCGGGACCTTCAATACAGGCTGTCGGACTGATTTTCGCACAATTTGCAACCCAAACATTTTCTTTAATCTGAACATAGTCATATGTAAGCAAAAGGGCTGCCTCAAGAATATATTTTCCAATATCATTAAGGCACTCCCATGGAAACTCATAATTCTTAAGCAAATCTCCTGCTATGGACTTGTCTAGAGAAAAAAGCTTTAAGGTCAGATTCATAAGACACTTCCTTGTTTTATCCCATTATATATTCTTTATTCAAAAAGTTCAATATGAGCGCAATATTTTTCAAGAAGTCTTATTGGTTTGTAAGACAACTTGGATTTTCTAAGACCCGGATCTCCCACGTCTTCCTCCCTGTTGATGTATATAACTCCGTCGGATGCATAGTCTTTTGCAAACTCACTTACAATCATCTGATAGGAGCCGTGGTAGTCGGTAACCGCCCTCTCCACATGTACAAAGAGTGTATCCTTTACCACCTCACCGAGTGCAAAAGCAATCACTTCACCATCCACTTCTATAAAACCACCCAGGTGATTGAAACTCAAAAAGTAGTTCAAATATTCCCTTGCCCTTTTTGCTTCCCTCAATTCCGAACCGGAAACATCGTCAGAAGGAAGAAAATATTTGTCAAAAGCCTCAACAACCCTGTCCAGGTTGTCTTTTGTAATCCTATGATATTTGTAGTTGGGATATTCACGCAGAAATCTGTTTACATGATTTCTCTGTCCGTGATACTTCTTGCCTTTGAAGGTTTTCAAGCTTTCTGCATTGTAAAGATAGTCATACCAGTCCCTGCTGGTTATGAAATGGCATTTGTCGCCATACCGGAATTTTACATACTCCATGGCTTTTTCAGGCAGGGTACAGAACTTCAGCTCCAGGCCGTTTTCTCTTGTGTAATCCTCTATTGCCTTCATAGCTTCATCCGTAGAGCCTTTGCCTATGGGATAGCTGAAACTTGTCCCACTTGTAGGATATGCCACCTTGAAGATGAGCATATCCTTGTATATCGCATATTCTGAATAAAAATAGTCTCTCCACATAAATATTGCTCCTGCTGTAAAGTCGCAGGTTCTAAACTCCTGATGCTTCAAATACTCGCCAAGCAAATTTATGTCAGAAGGTTCCACTTCCTTGAAATTAAGCATAAGTCCTCCTTGATAAATCATATTACATCCGTTCTATTATACCACATCGTCAGGGTTTTCACATTCACACAATATTTACACCAAACTGTTGATTAAAAATACAAAAAAAGATATATTTGATTCTATATAATTATCATGAAGTGGAGGAAATATATCGGATGCTTGTTCGATTGATTAAATACTTTAAAAAGTACAAAACATATGCAATTCTATGCCCTATATTGATGCTGGTTGAAGTATTATGCGACGTTCTCATGCCCTATATGATGGCATTGATAGTAAACAGGGTCAGTGATACGGTAAGAGCAAACACAAGTTTCACCAATGAAGACACCAGATATATTATAACCGTAGGTGCTGTGATGATACTCCTGGCATTGATTGCACTGCTGTGCGGAGCTCTTGCTGCTCGTCTGGCAGCGGCGGCAGCCCAGGGTGGAGGCACCGAACTCCGATATGATCTTTTCAAACAGATACAGACCTTTTCTTTTGCAGATCTGGACAAATTCAGTGTTCCATCACTGATTACCAGACTCACTACAGACATAACCAATATTCAAATGGCAGGAATGATGTCTTTGAGGATGCTTATACGAGCACCCTTCATGCTGCTTTTTGCCTTGATACTCGCACTAAGCATAAACAGCGAGCTTGCCCTTGTATTCCTTGTCGCAATTCCAATACTGGGCGTCGCTTTGTATTTCATAATAAGAACTGCCCATCCCAGGTTTAGAAAACTTCAGAAGAAGTTTGACGCCCTCAACGCCTCCATCCAGGAAAACCTTACAGGCATAAGGGTTGTTAAGAGTTTTGTGCGTGAAGATTATGAGAAGGAGAAGTTCAAAAAATCCAATGACGACTTTACCAACACGGCCATTGGCGCAGTAAAAGTGGTCATTTTCACCATGCCTCTAATGCAGCTCGTTATTTACGGATGCATAATTGCCATCCTCTGGTTTGGAAGCGGCATGGTGGCCGACACCACAATAACCAGAATAGTCACCGGTGCGGAAAATGTATCGGGAATGCAGGCAGGCGACCTCATAAGCTTTATCTCCTATGTAACGCAGATACTCATATCCCTGATGATGATATCTTTTCTGTTCCTCATGTTTGTACGCTCTAAAGCTTCTGCAGAGCGTGTATTTGAGGTAATGGACACCGAGTCTTCAATAAAAGATCCTGAGAATCCTGTTGTGGAAGTAAAAGACGGATCAATTGTCTTTAACAATGTGAGTTTCAGATATGAGGAAGGAAAAGGCGAAGATACATTGTCAGACATAAACCTTTCAATTGCATCCGGAGAAAACATAGGAATAATTGGAGCCACCGGCTCTGCAAAGACCACCCTTGTGCAGCTCATTCCAAGACTGTACGACGTAACCAAGGGAGAAGTCCTGGTAGGCGGAGTCAATGTAAAGGATTACTCCCTGAAAAGTTTGAGAGATGCAGTGGCTATGATTCTGCAGAAGAACACCCTTTTCTCAGGAACCATAAGAGACAACATGAAATGGGGAAATGAGAAAGCCACGGATGAAGAAATCATCGAGGCTTTAAAACAAGCCCAGGCCTGGCCTTTTGTAAGCAAGCTGGAAAAAGGTCTTGACCACTGGGTTGAACAGGGCGGTGCAAACTTCTCAGGAGGACAGAAGCAAAGACTCTGTATTGCCCGTTCCTTGTTGAAAAAACCAAAGGTTATTATCCTGGACGACTCCACAAGTGCCGTGGACATGGCAACGGATGCGAAAATCCGTGCTTCTTTCAAAGAGAACCTGAAAGGAATTACTGTGATAATAATTGCACAGAGAGTCAGATCCATATCCCACTGCGACAGGATAATAGTCATGGATGATGGAAAAATAAATGCAATCGGAACCCATGAGGAACTTCTTGAAAATTGCGAGATATATGAAGACATATACAAATCACAGCAGGAAGGAGTGCTTGCAGATGCGTAGAAAAATGCATGTAGAGAATAAACCTAAAAACGCTTTTAAAACCCTTGCGCGCATGTACAAATACATGTCCGGGCACACATTAGGGCTTGTGTTTGCAATAATCTTGATCATTTTCAGCTCCTTGGCAGGAATTATCGGCACTTCACTGCTGAGACCCCTCATAAACAACCTGATGAATAATATAAAGCTGCTGATGGATGCAGGCCATGATGCAAGTACAGCAAAAGAAATCATCATGTCGGGAGTGTTTGACACCCTTGTCATTATGATAGTTGTCTATTTTCTTGGAGCATTGTCCACATATTTTGGCAACAGACTGCTCCTTATCATATCGCAAAAGACAACAAACAGAATAAGAAAAGAGCTGTTTGATCATTTGCAGAGTCTGCCCGTTGGCTTCTTTGACAGAAACACTCATGGAGAGTTAATGAGCCGTTTTACAAATGACATGGAACACATCACCATGGCTCTTGAGCAAAGCCTTTCCCAGACAATCACATCTGCAATTACAATTGTAGGAACCTTCATAATGATGGTCTACTACAGTCCCTTCCTTACAATTTTCGTAATCCTGATGCTTTTTGTCATGCTCAGGGTTGTCAGGTTTGTAGGCAAAAAGAGTGCTGAAAACTTTAGGAACCAGCAGAAAAGTCTGGGCGAACTGAATAGCTTTATTGAAGAAATGATGGAAGGACAGAAAGTCGTAAAGATATTCAACCACGAAGACAAGAATCTGAGCGAGTTTGAAGCTCTGAATGAAGAGCTTAGAAAAGCATCTACAGACGCCCAGACATATGCAGGAATACTTATGCCCATCATGGGTAATCTTTCTTATGTTCAATATGCAATTACCGCATGTGTTGGAGCTCTCATAATTGCAAACCCTGTAAATCTTGCCTTCTTTGCCATGGACGTGGGAACGCTGGCATCTTTCCTCCAGTTTACAAGAGCGTTTTCACAGCCAATAACACAGATTGCAAACCAGACCAACACGCTTCTTGCCGCCCTTGCCGGTGCGGAAAGAATCTTTGCTGTGCTTGACGAAGAGCCCGAGGAGGACAATGGCAAAACCACACTGGCGATGGCAAAAAGGAACGAGAACAACGAGCTTGTTCTTGTCGACAAACCCTTTGTTGACATGACCCAGTGCCAAAAAGAAAACCTTATACCTGTTTGGAAGACTCCTACTCCCGAGGGATACAAGCTTACCGAACTAAAAGGCGATGTAAGGTTCAATAATGTTGTTTTCGGATATGTAGAGGATGTTATTGTCCTTAAAAACCTTTCGCTTTACGCAAAACCCGGTCAGAAGATTGCTTTTGTTGGTTCAACTGGTGCTGGAAAAACCACAGTCACAAACCTTCTGAACCGTTTTTATGAAATAAAGGAAGGTTCCATTACTTATGACGGCATAGATATAAGGGATATAAAGAAGGCGGACCTTAGAAGAACCTTGGGATTCGTTCTTCAGGATGTGCACCTTTTTGAGGGAACCATAAAGGACAACATTAGATACGGCAGACTGGATGCCACCGACGAAGAAGTAGTCCAGAGCGCAAAGATTGCCAACGCTCATTCGTTTATAAAAAGACTTCCTCAAGGTTATGACACCGTTTTGACAAAAGACGGTATAAATCTGTCCCAGGGACAAAAGCAGCTTGTATCCATTGCAAGAGCAGCCATTTCAGATCCTCCTGTGCTTGTACTGGACGAAGCAACCAGCTCCATCGATACAAGAACGGAGAAGCTCATAGAAAAAGGAATGGATTCATTGATGAAAAACAAGACCACCTTTGTTATCGCCCACAGGCTTTCTACGGTAAGAAATGCAAATGCCATCATGGTTATTGAAAATGGCGAGATTATAGAGCGTGGAGACCACGAGGATTTACTTGAACTAAAAGGCAGGTACTACAGCCTGTATACAGGCATGAGTGAATTGTCCTAATGTTAACCTTGCTTAAACATTGCAAATTTTGTATTAATCATTATAATATATTAATAACAATGATTTTAAGAGGTGTAATATGAGGAGAGTACTCAGAATAATTGTTTGCTTAATCATTTGCCTTGGTATACTTGTATCTGCTCAAGGCGAGTCGGGATTTGAAACAAGAGACACCAAAGCATATGAATCCGTAGAGAGTATCTACAAAATGGATTTTTCCGTATCCGACTTGAAAGAATACACAAGCAAGGATGAATGGGCAATATCCTCAGCCTCCAGTGCCGAAATAGTAAATGGCAAACTGACATGCAAGTCAGGAAGATCATTTTCAATACGGCCTGGCTTTACAATTGGAGATGACTATGGTCTTGAACCAGGATACTTTACCTTCGACCTGGTCATGACAGGTGGACAGATATCCATAGGCACCAGACTTTTTACCAACGTAACCATTAAAGGAACACAAGGCCTTTGGTTTACATTAACCAATGACAAGCTTGTGGTAGAGGATCCATCCACAAAATTGAAAGAAACCATCGATCACGGCATGGATTTGTCAACCGAACAGAATGTAAGAATTTCTGACAATCTTGACACTATTGAATTCAGAATCAGCGATAATTTAATTTGCAGCGTTACAATTGAAAATGAAAAAATCATGCTCTTTGATGCCAACGGAAACGAACTTGCAGCAAAGAAGAATGAAACCGTTCCTCATGCAGGCTACTTGAGAATGGATGTGGACAAGCTGCAGGGATCGTTGGACAATGTAGAGTATGTAAACAGACAAATAACACAAAAGTACGTCGAACACCATGGCAGGCAGATGGATTATTCCACCTGGTTTGCAGTGGACGATTTGGGAAGAAAGACTCCTGATAACGAAGAAGCAGGAGACAAGAAAAATGAAAAATATGTAGGACTTTTCTACTTCATAAACCATGTGCACTCAGCCGGCGGAGAGATCCGCGACCATACAAAGATATATCTTGAACAGGGGCTTGATGCACTGAAAGCCTTTTTGCCAAATTCACCAGGAGGACACTGGGCAGAACCATACTTCGGCTACTACCTTTCCACCGATGAATGGATTTACAGAAAGCACGCAGCCATGTTCCAGGCAGCAGGCATAGACTTTATTTTCCTTGACATGTCAAATGCCCAGACTTTCCCGGAAAGCGTAAAAGTCCTTTTCGACACCTGGCTTGACATAAGGAGAAAGGGCGGGCAAACACCACAGATTGTCCCCATGTGCGGCGACATGCCTTCCACCTTGGTAATAGACATGTATACAATAAAGGATACCATCTACTCCGTTCCGGAATACGAGGAACTTTTGTTTAAGTGGGATGGGAAACCACTTATCCTTGGCAACAACGATGACCCGGAGGGAGATATTTGGACCGTATCAGGTACAACTCCGCAAACAAGGGAACAATTCTACCAAGCCATTAATTCAAATTCAAAAATTAGACAGTTCTACGAAAGCGGAGAATTTAAAGAGTGGATTTCAAAGTTCACCATAAGGAAATGCTGGGCTTGGCAGGCTTCAAGATATGAGGAAGACAAGGCATTTGCAGGGTACTGGGATTGGCTTGACTGGCATCCACAGGCACCAGGAAGAAATTTTGATGGTGTAATTGAACAGATATCCGTTACCATGGGTACTCATGCCCACACCAGTACTGGAAGAAGCTATGTGGGAGTAAAAGATTACGGCAACGGACTTCAGGACTTTGACTTCTCACTGGAAACTGCAAAATATGGACTTTGCTTTGAACAGCAGTTCAAACATGCTCTTGAGGTCAATCCAAAAGTAATCATGATTACTGGATGGAATGAATGGTATGCGGGTGTTCAGAAAACCCAGAACCAGCAGCAGACCACAGCTCACACCCTTACTCCTGGTTACTATCTGGTCGACCAGTTCAATCCTGAGTTCAGCCGTGATGGCGAACCAATGAAAATACGCACAGGAGTTGGATTTGGAGACAACTACTATTACCAGATGGCAAACTATATCAGACTGTTCAAGGGAATAGACAAAACCCCAGTCGCTTCCGGACAGAAAACAATTGACATAACAAAGGGACTTTCTGAGTGGTCTGATGTAGGACCTGAGTTCAAGGATCACCTGAACGATACAACCTTCAGAAGACACCTTTCATGGGGCGGTGTCTACACCTACATCAACAGCACAGGACGAAACGACCTGGATTATGCAAAGGTTTCGCAGGATACGGACAATTTATACTTCCTGATAACC
>JAAYLF010000233.1 GCA_012522035.1 Clostridiaceae bacterium | reverse complement strand
GTGTTCAATATGGCGCCTTCAAAGTGGAGGAGCCTGTCAAGAAACATGTAACTGTTCGGAAATTGCACGATTTTTCCCTATTCCTGCAGTTTTATAATGAAGGAATGAATGTTAGAATTACCATAAGTCAATGGAGGTGTTTATAAATGAAAAGGGTTACTGTACTTATTATTGCAATCCTTATGTTTTCAATTCTTGCCCATGCAGAGGAAGGAGACAGGTATGAAGCGGAACTGGCTACCATCTACATGTGCAATAACGTTGGCGATCATGTGGCTCAGATAGACAATGTGGGAGCATATGTTGAGTTTATTCTTGATGATACGACGACACCGGGTATTTACAAGTTGAGAATCTACTACGCGGCGGCTCTTGAGGGAGACAACTCCCATACGTTATTTATCAACGATGAAAAGATTGAAAGGATAATGTATCCTCAATCAAACTTGGGTTGGTCCAACTTCTCTGAAGACATATATGTGGAAACAGAAATTACGCTCCCGTCAGGTGTAAAGATATTGAGACTTGAAAAAACGGAAGAGGACTCAGGCTTTGCAGAGCTTGATGCAATCAGGCTGATTCCTGTTACCTTGTACACACCTGAACCTACACCGGAGCCAACAGAAACACCAATTCCTTCCGAAACAAAAACACCTGCACCTACCAAGACGCCGTCACCCATTGCAAAGGATAAAGACTCCTTCAACCCTTTGTTTGTGGTAATTCCTGCTGTGGTTGTTGTTTTGGCTTTATTGGTTATAGTCACTATTATTAAAAAAAAAAGAACATAAGAGCTAGTGTATTTTTAATTTTGATAGTCTGTGTTTTGAGTGTATCCTTGATCTTGGTCTTGTTAACGAGAAAAGACAATAGAGGGGTTAGTTTTGACATGCATAATTTGGAGAATATAGAGCTTTTGCCCATTCCATTGGGCGATATTGAAGCAAAGGGCTGGCTTTTAAACCAGCTCCTTTTGCAAAAGAAGAATATTACAGGAGAGTTTGAGGACATATCTCCTGATGTGAAATCCACCGGAGAGGATCGTTCCGGTTGGCTTGGAGGCAGTGAGGAAAGCTGGGAACGAGGCCCGTATTACGTAAGGGGTCTTGTTTATCTTGCATATGCTCTTGATGATGAAGAGCTTAAGGAAAAGGCACAGAAATGGATAGACTGGGTTATTGAAAGCCAGCTTGATAATGGGCAGGCAGGCCCCAAGGCAGGCACACCGGATTTTGACTATTGGGCCATGATGCCCATGCTGATTGCATTGATTGAATACTATGATGCCACAGAAGATGAAAGGGTGCTTGATTTTTTGGATGCATATTTCAGATTCCAGCTGGATGCTTTGAAGAAAAATCCATTGAGGGATTGGGGAAAGGCTAGAGCTGGCGACAACATATATGCAGCAAAATGGCTGTACGATAAAGCGGAGGAATCGTACCTGGTTGACTTGTGTCACCTCCTGTATGAGCAGGCTGATAACTGGAAGTCTGTATATGAAAATGGTAGTTGGGGACACATAGTCAATACCCATCAAAGTTTTAAACTGTTTCCACTTATGTACGGAATTACAGGTGATAGCACTTATATGGACACGTATTACTCAGGGGTTTTGAATCTGTTCAGAACGAGCGGTAGAATTGATGGCATGTCAAACGGAGATGAAATGTCAGGAGATATTGAGGCAACAAGAGGAACGGAAACTTGTGCAGTGGTTGAACAGATGTTCAGCGACATTACAGCATTCAGATATTTGAAAGACCCAAGGATAGGAGACAGTCTTGAAAAGGTTTGCTTCAATGCACTTCCATCACAGCTTACACCGGATATAACGGGGCAGGTATATTTCACCATGCAGAATCAGATAGAGGCAACCCTGGGGTATCATGGTTTTTCTTCAGATGGTGGAGACAGATCTGTTTATGGAACACCTGGCGGGTATCCCTGCTGCATACATAACTTCCACATGGGTTGGCCGCTTTTTGCATCCAACTTGTGGTTAAGAACAAGTGACAACGGGCTTTTGGCGTTTGCATATGCTCCAAATGCTGTAAAAGCTCAGGTTGGCAATAATACAAATGTGACGATTACACAGAAAACCAGTTATCCATTTGAAGACAGCATATTGTTAAAAATCGAAGCGGATAACGAAGAGACTTGGCCTCTTTATATTAGAATTCCCTCCTGGTGTGATGAAGCTGAAATATATGTAAATGGAGACTTCAAGGGTAGTTGTAAAGAGGGTTCATTTGCAAGACTTGAAGCGGAGTGGAAGTCCGGGGACGAGGTAAGGATTGTTCTGCCTATGACGATAAGGACAAAGTTCATGCAGAACAACAGTGTCGCTGTAACATACGGACCTCTTGTTTTCAGTCTGTTTATCGAGGAAAACTGGGAAAAGATTTCTTATGTGTCAACCGACTGGAGAGTTCCTGAAAAGTATTCTTCCTACAACATAACGCCAAAAAGCAAATGGAACTATGCACTGAACTTGAGTGAAGGTTTCAAGGTTAAGAAGAATAAACGATATGACTATGACGGTCTTGTGTTTAAATCAGACAATGTTCCGATTGAGATTGAGGCAAAGGGAGCAATTGTGGAGTCCTGGGAATATGATGACAGGATAAAAGGAGCGTCCACATTGCCGGCAAGCCCTGTATCGGAACATGGCAAAGAGGTTAATATTAGACTGATACCATATGGTTTTGCCAGGTTAAGGGTTTCTTTAATACCCTGGTATGGTAAGGAAAAGGTTTTGTATGAGCCCGATAGCAATGTTTTTGACACTGTGGTTGCACCCTTTGACAAAAATGACGAAAATGCAAAACTTGGTGCACTGCCTCTTGGAAAATATACAGGATTGATAAAATGTGATGTGAAGAAGGATGCAAGTATTGATGTTTTGGTAAACGGGGAATTTGCTGATAGTGTATCTCTCAAGAAGGGAGAGGAATATTTATTGCTACCGCTTCCTATATTGCAGAACATGTACAACAGGGTGGAGTTTAAAGGTGATGTGTCTTCAGTAAGGATAAAAAGTCTTGAGTTTGATGGAAGTTATGAAGTATTTGCATACAGGTGGGAAGCAGAGCATGCAGACATATTGGGAAAAGCCCAGAATAGAGGAAGTCATGTAGGCGGTATTGACAAGGATGGAGATGGAATATCATTTAAAATTCATGCTCCTGAGAATAAGACGTATTGTTTCAGAATATATTACGCAGCATTTATTGGGGATGCAAGTCATTACTTGTTTGTTGATGGAAAGAAGGCGGCAGTGGTTAATTACAAAAAGACGGATTTGGGATGGGGAGTTTTTGATGATGAGACTTATATAGAAGTCTTTGTTCCACTGACAGAAGGCACCCATACAATTTCAATACAAAAAACCAATACATCGACGGGATTTGTTGAAATAGATGCGGTATACGTGCCTTGGCAATGATTTGACCAAAACAATATTAATACAATGAAAAAAATAGTATAATATGGGTACAGAATATTCTTGATGGTGCACATCTGGAGGAGTTTTTGGCATGGAAATCAGGTACTACAGTAAAGCTGATGAAGAAGCACTATTTGACTTGCTCATGGATGAGGGTGACGAATGGATAGATTATCACAGCGAAAATGGCTGCAGCAAATATGTCAAGGCACTTGAATCAAGTATCACATATATTGCTTGTGATGAGAATCTTGTGTGCGGTTATGCACGCTGTCGTGAAGATGATGGATTTGGCGTTTATATATATGATTTGCTGGTCAGAAAAACATATCGGGGAAGAAAGATTGGGAAAAGTATAATGGATCGGATATGCCAAGACTTTCCTGATCAGCCCGTCTATGTTATGAGCGATGTCGATTCATATTATGAGAAACTGGGGTATATTCGAGAGGGTTCAATATTTAGGGTTAAATAAAAGAGGCCGTTATATTGCCTTGGTAAAATCATAGTAAAAGAAAAAAGCAGACTGTTTTTCTTTTTATTGATATATTTTTGTAATGCATTATTCGTTGTATAGGGTAAAAATGATGTGTCAACCGTATTTGAAAATGTCCCCCAAAAAAATAAGAAAAAACAGCATAAGAACCATATTTAATTTGAGCATATGTACTTCAAAAGGTCGGTAGAGGCCAAGTCAAGAGTCACTTTGTTTCTTCTCTTGACTTGACCTCTTCTGCTAT
>JAAYLF010000232.1 GCA_012522035.1 Clostridiaceae bacterium | reverse complement strand
TTAATTAAAAATATAATATTAATTCAACAAATTGTCAATCTATTGTTTGTATGTTAGACTAAATTAAAAAAGGGAGAGAATTAATATAAAGAAAAAAAGCTCAATCGGCATACTGGGAGAAAAAAGCTTGCACGCTTTTCTGAAGAATTACATAGACAACAATACAAACAATCACGAAGTCAAAATAGGATCATATCATGTTGACATATTGAACGAAAAAGGTATTTTCGAAATACAGACAAAGCAGCTGTTCAGGCTCAGAAGCAAGCTAAAGTTCCTTCTTCCTGAGCATGCTGTCACAATTGTCCTGCCTTTGATTAAAACAAAAACAATTTACTGGATGGACACAGACAGAAGTGAAGTTTCAAAGGGAAGAAAATCTCCAAAGAAATGTACCTGGTACGATGTATTTTCAGAACTATATTCTATAAAGGATCTGTTGGATGATGACAATCTTAACATCATGCTTGTACTTCTTGATGTGGATGAGTACAGACTCTTAAATGGATGGAGCCATGACAAAAAGAAAGGTTCAACCTGCCATGACCGGATTGTGTCAAAGGTACACGAAAGCATGTTGATTGCCGCAAAAGATGACTATTGCAAACTTATTCCGGATTCCCTGCCCGAAGATTTTTCATCAAAGGATTTTGCCAAAGCAGCCAACACGAATATCAAAAATGCAAGAATGACCTTGAACATACTACTGCATCTTGGAGTAGTCACACAGGTATCAAAAAAAGGCAATCTGTTAATCTACAACAGAACAAAAGAAAAAAGGTGAAAGGATATTCCTTCCACCCAAAACAGTCATATGTATAAACATACAACCTCAAAATTAATCGATATAATCTCTGAGTTTCTTGCTGCGGCTTGGATGTCTGAGCTTTCTCAAAGCCTTTGCCTCAATCTGTCTGATTCTCTCTCTTGTTACGTTGAACTCCTTGCCCACTTCCTCAAGAGTCCTGGCTCGTCCATCTTCAAGACCAAATCTTAGCTTAAGCACCTTCTGTTCTCTTGGAGTAAGAGTTTCCAATACCTCAAGAAGCTGCTCCTTTAACAAGGTATATGCAGCTCTCTCCGAAGGAGCTGGAGCATTCTCGTCTGCGATAAAGTCGCCAATGTGGCTGTCCTCTTCCTCTCCAACAGGAGTTTCAAGGGATACAGGCTCCTGTCTAATCTTCATGATTTCCCTTACTTTCTCCACAGGCATTTCCATTTCCTCTGCTATCTGCTCAGGTGAGGGATCTTTGCCAAGTTCCTGCGACAGCTGTTTTGACACCCTGAGAAGCTTGTTAATGGTTTCCACCATGTGAACTGGAATCCTTATGGTTCTTGCCTGGTCCGCTATAGCCCTTGTTATGGCTTGTCTTATCCACCAGGTTGCATAAGTACTGAATTTGAATCCCTTTCTGTAGTCAAACTTTTCAACAGCCTTCAACAGACCCAGGTTTCCTTCCTGAATCAAATCCAAAAACTGCATGCCTCTTCCCACATAGCGTTTTGCGATACTGACAACAAGTCTCAGGTTGGCCTCATTAAGACGTCTTTTTGCCTCTTCGTCTCCCATTTCAATTCTGTGGGCAAGCTCCACTTCCTCTTCTGCAGTCAAAAGAGGCACCTTGCCAATTTCCCTCAAATACATTCTGACATGGTCCTCAAGGCCAATACCTTCCACACTGGCTTCCAGGTCCTCTCCCAAGTCTTCTTCCTCGGATTCATCCTCTATTATGTTAATGCCCATCTGTTCCGCAGCCTGATACACCCTTTCAATAATCTCAGGCTCGATTTCAATATCCTCAAGTGCGGCATTAATCTCGTCAATGGTGAGAACGCCCTTTCCTTTACCCTTCTCCAGGATGGACTTGACGATTTCATCATTGAAGACAATGGTCTGGGCATGTCTTCCTTCATCATCCTTGTATGAATCATCCTCATCGTAATCCTTGTCCAAATCTATGTCCTCGTCAAGCAAATCAATATCTTCTATTTTTTCCAGATCTTCCGGCTCCATATCCAAAATGTCCGCTTCATTATTCTCATTGATCATATCTCTTTTCATATATCAGCCCTCTTCTCCTCTAATATTTTTTTTATTTCATTTGTTAGTTTGGTTCTTTCTTCATCATCCAAATTTTTATCTTTCAATATTTCATATATTTCTGCCAGTCTTTCCTCGAATTTTGCATTCCTCAGCTTTATTATAATCTCCTTGCACGCTTTATATATATCTGGAGGAGTTAACCATTCGGAAAGTATTTCGGAGATAACTGCAGCATCTTCTATATCAGCATCCATTAATACCGACTCGCTTCCAGTCGATTCTCCCCTGTCATCTCTTTTAAGAAGATTTTCATACAATTTTCTGTTTTTTTCTGTAAACAGATCACTACTTATTTCCTTTCTCACCCTCCTAAGAACCTGAACCTCTTCACTCATTAGCAGAATGAGCATTTTCTCATTTCTGTCACGCTTTGTCAGATTCTCATCCGATACCTTTGCTTTCGTGTCCGCTCTCACAGCAGCGCGTTTAATTACAAAAAAATTGTCCAAATCAACTTTTCCACCACGCATGCGGTTTTCAACCTGCATTCCCAGAGTTTCTACCGATAAGTCATATTCCAACGAAACCCATTTAATATACATGTCTCTTTCTACCCGGTTTTCAATTTTTGCCAGCAATTCAACAACTTCTTTTACAAACTCAATTCTTGTATCCAATTGCTTGGGAGACCATCTTCCCTCAATCAGGGACACCTGGTACTCAACAAAGGTTTTTGCATCGTCTGCCAGTTTAAAGAACTTGTCCCTGCCATACTTTCTTATAAAATCGTCCGGGTCGTCTCCTTTGGGCAATTCCAAAACCTTTACCCTGAAACCGTGTTTTTGAAGTATCTCCATACCTCTTATGGTCGCATTCTGACCTGCTGTATCCGCATCATAACTTATTATAACTTCATCAAAATACTTTTTTAAAAGTTTTGCCTGATTGTCGGTCAGAGCCGTACCAAGCGAAGCAACTGCATATGTTATTCCCCGTTGATGAAGAGCTATGCAATCCATGTATCCTTCAACGATGAAGACCCTTTTGCTTTCGCTTTTTCTTGCAAAATTCAAGGCATACAAATGGTTGCCTTTGGTATATAGGGCGGTTTCGGGAGAATTCAAATACTTTGGCATTGAATCATCCAGAACTCGTCCACCAAAAGCAATCACATTGCCCAGAACATCAAATATAGGAAACATAAGACGGTTTCTAAATCTGTAATATGTACTGTTTCTCGTATTGTTCTGCAGGACCAATCCTGCTTTTAGCAGAAGTTCCTCGCTTACTCCCTGTGCAATGAGATGCTCCCTCAAGGCACTCCAGGCATCAGGTGCAAAACCAACGCCAAATTTTTTTATTGTTTTTACATCAATTCCTCTATCCACGCAGTATTTTTGCGCAGTCTTGTTCTCTATCAAGTTTCTGAAAAAAAATCTTGCAGCTTCCTTGTTAACCGACATTATATCCTGTCTAAGCTTGGTTGTGCTGCCTGCACGTCTTCCGGTTGTCTCAATTTCAATACCTGCCCTGTTTGCCAGAAACTCCAACGCTGATCTGTAATCCAAACCTTCAGCCAGCATTATGAAATGTACAACATTTCCTCCTTTACCGCAACCAAAACATTTGAAAATCTGTTTTCCTTCATGGACGGAAAATGACGGTGTCTTTTCCCTGTGAAAAGGGCACAGCCCCATGTATCCGCTGCCTCTGCGAACAAGGCGCGTATACTCGTTAACCACGTCAACAAGGTCGTTGCTGTTTATTATATCTTCAACTTGTGATTCAGGTATCAACTATATGTACACCCCTGTCCATTCCGGCTTTGCGCCTTGGCCCTTAAACCAAGACTATAACAGCCTGCAATTATATAATACGACATCGGCATCAAAAAACCTTTTTTATTACTTACCAATATTTAATCATTGAGTAGCTGCTTGTCATTTTGTTAAAATGTATATTCAAGAACAAAATGTAAAGGTGATTAAAATGATAAATAAGTTAAAAAGGCTTGATAAAAGCTTCATCCAATTATTCAAACAGCTGTCGCAAGTTTCCGCCAGCGCATTAAGTGCGGGAATCTGGACCAGCATTCTATGTTCCGTCATCGGCATATGTATCATGCTCTACTTGTACATAGGAGGCAATGCAACCCCCACAATGTTCAACACAGCCAAGTACATAATCAAGAGTGGAACAGGCATGCTGCTGCTTGCTGCAATTGTAGCAGTAATAGTTGAATTTGTCAAAATGGGAGAAGCCAGGGAGTAGCACTACTCCATGGCTTTTGCCCATATTGCGCATTCAATTCTTTTCTTCTGCAATTCACAGCCGAGTTCGTAAGGAACATCCAAATCCCTGTTCAGATTCCAGCTGTTTGCATGGCAGCCACCGCTGCAGTAATATCTTGCCCAGCAGGACATGCAGGCTTTCTTCGTAAACACATTCTTCTCTTTGAAAGCATCCATCAGCTCATAATCAAGCTCGTCGCCGTAAACATTGCCGATAATAAACTCAGTCTGTCCAACAAACTGATGACAAGGATATATGTTCCCTTCCGGTGTAACGGCAACATACTCGCTTCCAGCTCCACAACCCCTTACCCTTTTTGCAACGCAAGGTCCTTGTGTCAAATCAATCATAAAATGGAAGAAATTGAACCAATCGTCAGTCTGCCACTTATCTGCATAGTATTTGGCAAGCTTCTCATACTCTTTGAACAGTATTGGCAAATGCTCCTCCTTGAGCTCGTAACCCGACCCGTCAGGAGCAACAACAGGCTCAACGGATATCTGCTTGAATCCCATTTCCGCAAGATGCTTGACATCTTCGGAAAAATCCAGATTCAGGCTGGTAAAGGTGCCTCTTACGTAATACCTGTCCTGGTTCCTTGAATCAGCAGCCTTTTTCAGCTTGTCAATAATTACATCATAGCTTCCTTTTCCGCTGATCGTTTTGCGCATCTTGTCATTTATCTCTTTTCTTCCATCAATGCTCAAAACAAGATTATCCATGTACTTGTTTATGTACTCCAAATTCTCATCATCCAGCAAAACCCCGTTTGTGGTTATGGTGAGATTTATCTTTTTTCCCCAGGAATCCTCGTTTTCCTTAATGTACTCCACCGTCTTCCTTACTACATCCATGTTCATCAACGGCTCACCACCAAAGAAATCTATTTCAAGATTTCTTCTGGCACCGGAGTTCCTAACAAGAAAGTCCACCGCACGTTTTGCAGTTTCTTCATCCATGAGCATTCTATGGCCGCCAAAATCTCGCGTATGCGCAAAACAATAACCGCACCTTAAATTGCAGTCATGACAGACATGCAGGCACATTGCTTTGATTACATGGTTTTTCAGCTCTATGCCCGGTATGTTTCTGTGCTCGTCCTTGGTATACAAAAGGCCATTGTCGCAAAGCTCTTTCAGTTCCTTGTACGCATCTTCAATATCTCTGACCGGATACTTGCCATAAAGCTTCTCCTTCAGATAATCAAGATCCTTCAAGGACGAGTCATTCTCATCTATCAAATCGTAAGCTATATCATCAACTATGTGAACAGCACCACTGGCTGTATCCAAAACTATATTCGTTCCGTAAAGTGAATATTTATGTATCATGTTACTCCCCTATCAAATAAAAAGAGAAAAGCCGCCGGACTTTTCCCATTCACAAGATGTATTAATGCCACTATGTCAAAAACTTACTTGTTCTTATTGCGGCATGCCTGATTTGCAACAGTACAAGAAGTCTTGCATGCAGACTGGCATGAAGTTTGACATTCTCCACAGCCCATGTGTTTCAAATTCTTTTTAAGGCTTGCACCAGCTAATGTTTTTACATGCTTCATTACAATTAACCCTCCTATTCCTCGTTCGCCATATATTATATCATCTTTTTTGTAATCTGCAAACATCAAATCTTATGCGTCTTCCGCACTTGCAAACTCTGTTTTAAGCGGCTTGTCACAAGTATTTCCAAACAGATTTGTTGCATAAACCTCTACATAATACTTGCTGCCAGGATCAAGTCTGCCCTTTGTAATCTTAATCTCCAATTCATCAAGAATATCACCGTGATAAAGACCTGAAGAAACCTGGTTTTTGTAAACAACCTTACCTTTCTCATTCATAACTTTCACTTCGTAGTAGTCAACATAAAAATCATCAACAGCCTTTGAAAAGGTAATGACAGCATCACTCTTGGTTATTCTTGATATCTTGATGTACGAATCCTCTGGAAACGAAGGTTTTTCCTTTAATGTAAACCTGTTTTGCACTTTATCCTCAGGAATTCTTGCCATTACATAGATGCCGAAATGGTCCGATATGTATTCCCCACCAGGTCTTTCATCCAAAACCCTGTACTGAAGCACCTCAACCTTTTCCTCGGTAACGAAAATATAGTCGATGACATTGGGATTTTCCTTGTATGGATCGTAATCACC